>JAPULJ010000168.1 GCA_027295145.1 Alphaproteobacteria bacterium
TCGCTCAGTCCATCGGCCATATAGTCCTGCGTCTTGTCGCCGCTAAGGTTGTCGAACGGCAGGACGGCGATGGAGGGATTCTTGGGCAGCGGGAAGGCCATTTTGGCGAGCCGTGCGGGCTCCACCGTCGGCGTCCAAGGCTGCCACCATACGATCCCCCCCAAGATCACGATGAGCGCCAAACCGGCCGAAGCCCATCGCCACGCCTTCGGCGAGCTGCTCCGGGACCCCGACACCGTTCCCGCCTCGGCATCGGGAAGGACGGCGTAAAGGCGCACGGGCTCGGCGATATTCTTGACCTTGCGCTCGCCCTGGAAGCGATAGCCGTAGTCGAGCTTCTTCTTGATCTGGTCGAACGCCGTGCCCGAGATCAGGACTTCGCCCGGCTTGGCCAAAGCTTCCAGACGCGCGGCGACATTTACGCCGTCGCCGAAGATGTCGTCGCCCTCGATGACGATATCGCCCAGATTGACGCCGACGCGGTAGACGATGCGGCGTTCCTCGGGTACGTCGGCCTCGCGCTCCTGCATCGCCTGCTGGACCTCGACGGCGCATTTGACGGCATCGACGACGCTTGCGAACTCGGCCAGCAATCCATCGCCGGTGGTTTTCACGATGCGGCCGTCGTGCTCCGATATCTTGGGGTCGATCAGCTCATTTCGGTGGCGCGAGATGGTGCCTTCCTCGTCCGCTTCCATGAGGCGCGAATAGCCTACCATGTCGGCGGCGAAGATCGCGGCAAGCCTGCGGTTGACTTTTTTCTTGGCCATGTTCGATTTCCACGCAGGGCGAAGTCTACGAACGATACCTCTTTCGCAGCGCTAGGCAAGGCACTCAACACAATTAACGATGGAGACGCTAGAGCCCGAGGCGGCGGCGGTTGTAGGCGAGCTCGGCGTCGCTCAGTTGGAAACCGGTCCAGATTTCGAAACCAGCGCCGCCGCCGCCGCCGCGCGCGGCGAGGTCGACGAACATCCACGAACCCTCGGTGAAGTTAATCTCCGGCCTGCCGCGTAGATCGAAGCGGATGGGGAAGGTTCGCTTGGCGAGCACGGCGCCTGAGCGGTCGGTGACGACGACGAAGTAAACCACCCGGCCGATCCCGCCCTGATATTTGGGACCGCGCAGGGCGGTCACCGTGACCTTCACATTGGCCTCCAATTCCTCGAGACCACTGCCGCCATATTTACAGGTCATCGAAATGTCGGTCATCTCGAGCCGGTAGAGGGCGTTGGCCGGCTCGTCTCTTTCGCCGCCCGCGAACTTGGTCACGCTCGAAGCATGGTTGAGGACCGCGACCCTGGGGCAGACGGCGGTTTTGATTCTCCCGCAGGCAGCAACGAAGACCGCCACTGCGAGTAGCGCCAGAATCACGCGTATGGCCGAGGCGGTTTGAATCTTATTCAATCTAGAGCGCTGTATGAGAGCCATCACAGTAGGGCTTATTCTTTGTCTGTTTGCATCCACAGAGCCAGGCTTCGCGGCCTTCCTCGGTCTTGAAAAATACCGGCGAGAGGCCGGTTTCCTTGTGCGATCCATCGCAGTAAGGCTGATCCTTGCTGCGTCCGCAAGCGCACCAGGCGTAATTTTTTCCCGCCTCGAGCTTGACCGAGTAGGGCTCTTTCTGGGCGGCGATCGAATCGGACATCTGCTGCGCTCACATTCTCTTTCGGATTACCAAGCCAGCGGACGGCGCCAGCAGGAAGGGCACTCTATAAAACAGACCGGCCCCGCACAAGGCCCCGGAGGCCGGCTGCGGAGCTTTGGTTTTGCGTGTTGATCGAAGTGGCGCGGCCGCGCTATCACGCACTTTGCAGGGGCAATCGGCGCGCAAAGCAGGCATAGGCGGAACGAACATGGCGGTTTACACCGAAGTCGCCGACGAGGAACTGGAGGCCTTCGTTGCCGATTACGATATCGGCGGGGTCACTGCCTGCAAGGGTATCGCCGAGGGTGTCGAAAACTCGAACTACCTTCTGCAGACGACCACCGGCAGCTACATCCTGACCCTCTATGAGCGCCGTGTCGCCGAGGGCGACCTACCGTTTTTCCTGGGCCTGATGGAACATCTGGCGGCCAAGGGCGTTCCCTGCCCGACGCCGGTCCACGGTCGCGACGGCAAGGCTCTGCGCCGTATCGCCAATCGACCAGCGGCGATCATCACCTTCCTGCAAGGCATGTGGCCGCGGCGGATACAACCGCACCATTGCGGTCTTCTTGGCGCGGCGATGGCGGGCATGCATCTGGCCGGCGTGGATTTCGAGTTACGCCGCGAAAACGCCCTTTCCGTCGCCGGCTGGCGGCCACTATTCGCCGCTTGCGCGGACCGTGCCGACGAAGTGCGAAAAGGGCTCGCGCGCGAGATAGAGGCGGAGCTCGCCCATCTTGAGGCGCACTGGCCGTCGGGCCTGCCCGATGGGGTAATCCATGCCGATCTGTTCCCGGACAATGTTTTCTTTCTCGGCGATGCGCTCTCGGGTCTTATCGACTATTACTTCGCTTGCAACGATTTTTTCGCTTACGATCTCGCCATCTGCCTCAACGCCTGGTGTTTCGAGACCGACGGCAGCTTCAACATCACCAAGGCCCGCCAAATGCTGTCCGCTTATCGAAAGATTCGGCCGTTCTCGGATTCCGAACTCGAAGCCCTGCCGCTGCTGGCCCGGGGCAGCGCCCTGAGGTTTTTGCTGACCCGCCTTCACGACTGGCTGCACCACCCCGAAGGGGCGCTGGTCAAGCCGCACGATCCGCTGGAATATGTCCACAAGCTGCGCTTCCACCAAAGCGTCAAGGGCCCCGGCGAATACGGGCTCGATTGAAGCGATGCCCAAAGACGCCAAGGGCATCGTCGATATCTGGACCGACGGCGCGTGCAGCGGCAATCCGGGCCCCGGCGGGTGGGGGGCGATCCTGCGTTTCAATGGTGAGGAGCGTGAAATCTCCGGCGGCGCCACCGACACGACCAACAACCGCATGGAGCTGATTGCGGCGATCGAGGCACTGGGCACGCTCAAGCGCCCGGTTGCCGCGCGCCTGCATACCGACAGCACCTACGTCAAGGACGGGATCACGAAATGGATCCATAACTGGAAGGCAAACGGCTGGCGCACCGCGTCCAGGAAGCCGGTCAAGAACCAGGACCTCTGGCGCGCCCTCGATGCGGCGATGGCTCCGCACCGCATCGAATGGCACTGGGTCAAGGGCCATTCCGGCCACCCCGAGAACGATCGCGCCGATGAACTTGCGCGGGCGGCCATCGAAGGTCCGCGGTAGGGCGCCATTTCATACCACCGGATGCGCACCGTTGCGCATTGCCCGTGGAGCCAAAATCAACGCTCCCAGAATGGTTTTTCAGCTTCGCGAGGGCGCGGCACTGGCTGGCACGCTCGTGCCAGCGGGCGAGCGTAGCCCAGAAGCTCCGCCCGCGCCGGGGCAGAAATAGATCGAGGCTGGCCACGAGCGAGCGGGTGATATTCGTTTGTGTTTCCATGGCGCAGAGGATCGCAAACACCGAAGTGCTTGTCGCGCGGAAACGTTTCGGATATAACCGAAGTATGGAATCACTCCCGAACGTTGCCAATATCGCGGCGCTGATCGCCGAACCCGCGCGCGCGGCGATCCTCAGTGCGCTGCTCGATGGGCGCGCCTGGACGGCAACCGAGCTCTCGATCGAGGCGGGGGTGACACCGCAGACGACCAGCGGCCACCTCGCCAAGCTGCTGGACGGCGCTATGGTCGCGGTCGCCCGGCAAGGCCGACACCGCTACTACCGGCTCGCCAATTCTAAGATCGCGCATGTCCTGGAGACGCTGGCGGTCGCCGCCGGCGCGACCACAGAGCCGCGAGGGAGCAAGCGCGCGGAGGCGGCGCAGCTTCGTGACGCGCGGACTTGCTACGATCACTTGGCGGGGCGCCTCGCCGTGAGATTGGTCCACTCGATGATCGAGGGGGGCTACCTGGAGACGACCGCAGAGGATTTCACCGTGAGCGCTCGTGGCGAAGCGTTTCTAGACGGGCTCGGTATCGACTTAGCCGCCGTGCGCAAGGCGCGTCGGGCCTTCGCCCGCCAGTGCCTCGACTGGTCCGAGCGCGAGCCCCATCTTGGCGGCGCGTTGGGGAAGGCACTTGCCGTGCAAATGTTCGATGAGGGCTGGTTGAAGCGTGTACCGCGCTCGCGCCGCGTTATCGTAACGGCTGCGGGCGAGAGCGCGCTCGAAACACATTTCCCCATTAGCCAGCATCGGACGCA
Source organism: Alphaproteobacteria bacterium (assembly GCA_027295145.1). Lineage (GTDB taxonomy): Bacteria > Pseudomonadota > Alphaproteobacteria > JAPULJ01 > JAPULJ01 > JAPULJ01. Next base: position 4,250 of record JAPULJ010000168.1, read on the forward strand.
AGCGGTAGCTTGATTATTAACGGCGCATAACGCGCTAGGGCGGGACAAATGACCGCCAGTGCAGTGTTTGAATATGTTGGAACGGTGCTGCGCTTAGAGTCCCTGCAGGACGGCCTCGGCGCTGGAGACATCGAAAGCGCCGGGCTGCTCGACATGGAGCGATTCGACGACGCCGTCGTTGACCACCATGGCGAAACGCTGGGCGCGCTTGCCCATGCCGAAGCCACTGCCGTCGAAGCTCAGGCCCAGCGCATCGGCGAACTCGGCGTTGCCGTCGGCCAACATCATCACCGCGTCACCGACATTCTGCTGCTGGCCCCAGGCACCCATTACGA
>JAPULJ010000169.1 GCA_027295145.1 Alphaproteobacteria bacterium
CGAACGCCTCCTTGGGTTCGGCGTGGACAGCGAGGCGCTCCTTGAGCCAGGTCTGCTTGCGTCGGCGCGGACGGCGAACCTGCGCGCGCTCGGCCATCGCCACGGCCAGATTCTCAAAACTCACGCCGCGCCGGATCTCCCGGCCGAGCAGCGGATAGTATTCGCGAAACGTCTTGTTGCAATTTACCAGCCGATCGCGTTGGTCGAACAAAGCAAATCCCTCGCCGAGCGCTCCGACCGCCGTGTTTATGATTTCGCGCGCCTGGTCGAATTTCTTCTCGGCCTCCACCTCGGCCGTCACATCGGTTCCCATGCCTCGGTAGCCTGTGAAGTGCCCCTTCTTGTCGAAGATTGGCTTACCGCTGACCCGAAAGTACCTGGCCGCACCGTTTAGGACGATGGTCTGATACTGGAAATCACGATAGGGCTCCCGCGCTTCCAGCGTACGCAAATGATCCCGCCACGCTTTGTCGTCCTTATCGGCAACGAAACGCCGGGTCTGGCCGATGAACTTTCCCGAGTCGAGCCCGGTCACCTCGATGAAGCGATCGCTGATGTAAGTAAAGCGGAGGTCGGCATCCATCTCCCACATCCAGTCGGAAGACGATTCCATCGCATCGCGGTACCGCTCTTGAGATTCCGCTAGGCTGTCACGGGCTTCCTGAAGGGATTGCTTCTCACGGCGCAGAACCAGCATGATGAGAGAAAATGCCACCAAAAGATTGACGCCAAGTACGATGAATAAGTGCCAGGCTGCGTAGGATCCGTTCGACATGTCTTGCGGGTGGGCTAACCGCTGCAGGCCGAGTAGAACTAAAGCTAAAGTCACAGACGGCAACACCGGAGAGCGGGCCTGTAGTAATCGGTGGAGACACACGCCCGCCGCAACGAAAAACAGGACTGCCGATGGCAGGTGCCCAGCGAATCCGCCGAGCCCCTGCGGCCCGCTCGTCGCGGCCCATGTGGCGGCTCCGGCAACACAGATAACGAGGAGAGTCCGCGGCACTTGCCTGCCGAGATGGACGAGCAATCCGCCCACGATCAACGCCGCGGCGATCGTTTGCAGGGCCTCCGCGGCGACTGCGGTCACGCCCGCGCCGATCATCGGGACTAGCAGGAAAGTCGCTTGGCGGGCGGCGTCGACCAAGAAGGCGCCCGCCCACCAGCGCAATCCGAATGTCGTGCGCTGTGTGGTAAATAAGCACACCATCGCCAGCGCAATGGCGACGTCGCCAAAGGCAATGCCGATCATGGCGATTGGCATGGACAGCTCGAAAATCAACGCTGCGTCTCCTGGGCCCGCCGTTAAAATACGGCCTGCATCATCCAACGGCCCGGGATCGCTCCCCCCGGCGCGAATGAACTGGTATTTCGTGGCTTGATACCGATATCGGTCTCGACCGCCAGAACGATTTGGCGCTGATACCTCACCGGGCCGCGAATAATACCGCTCAGTTTCGGTCAGTTTTGGTTAATTTCGGGTTAACACACAAGGCAAACCGCACACCGATTGGCGGCTCCGCGAGAGCTATTTGTCGTAAGCGACCAGCGCCTCAAACGGAATTTCCAGGCGCTTGCGGCCACCCAGAAACGTCAACTCGATGATGCAGGCCGAGCCGACTACCTCGGCGCCCCTCAATCGAAGTAGCTCACTCGAAGCCTGCATCGTGCCCCCGGTGGCCAACAGATCGTCGACCAGCACCACCCGCTGCCCGTTCTCCACAGCGTCGGCCTGTATTTCGATTGTGTCGGTACCGTATTCGAGATCGTAGCTGTAAGGCACGGTCGATCCTGGCAGCTTGCCTTGCTTTCGGATCATGATAAACCCCAGCCCCAGTTTCAGAGCCAAAGGCGCGGCAACCAGGAAGCCCCGCGATTCGATCCCGGCGAGCACGTCTGGGCGGTGTGACTCGACGATTGTGGCCAGGCGATCTATGGTCGCACTCCAAGCTTCCGGGTGGGCCAGCAGGGTGGCTATGTCGTAGAACAAAATCCCCGGCTTGGGAAAATCGGGAATCTGGCGGATATGGTCCTTGATATTCATGTTTCAGGGCGCCTTGAATCTGTTATCGGCAGCCGCCTGCGTTGGTCGGTATCTGCTGGTGCGAGAGCCCTACAGCAGCGCTACCAGTTCGACAAGCCCGCCCGACCGCGCTCTTGCCGGAGCCCCCGGGCGCCGCTAGCATCGCTCGTATTGCCCTGAACCGCCTCCCCGGCAAACCAATGACCCACGTCTTTCACCGCCAGCCCTTGAACGACATGCCGACCGCGGCGAAGGGCGAAGGCATCTACATTATCGACACAAACGGCAAGCGTTATCTTGATGCTTCGGGCGGGGCAGCGGTGTCGTGCCTCGGGCACAGCTATCCAGCGGTCACGAGAGCAATCAAGGAGCAGATCGACGCCATCGCCTTTGCCCACAGCGCCTTCTTCACCAACGAGGCGATGGAAGGGCTTGCCGATATACTGATCGACGCCGCGCCAGGGGATCTATCTTACGCCTACCTCGTTTCCGGCGGCTCCGAGGCGGTGGAAGCGGCGCTCAAGTTGGCACGCCAGTATTTTATCGAGATCGGCGAACCCCAACGCCGAAATCTGATCGCTCGGCGCCAGAGCTATCATGGCAACACCATCGGCGCGCTCTCGGCCGGCGGTAATTTCCTACGCCGCGAGCCCTTCGAGCCCCTACTAATCCCTGGCGTCAGGCATATAGCGCCGTGCTACGCTTATCGCGACCGCACCCCGGATGAGAGCGAGAAGACTTACGGGCAGCGCGTCGCTGACGAGCTCGAGGCGGTTATCATCGAGCTCGGGCCCGGGACAGTTGCCGCTTTCATCGTCGAGCCGGTGGTCGGCGCAACAATGGGTGCGGTGCCGCCGGTTCCCGGCTACCTAAAACGCATCCGCGAGATCTGCGATCAACACGGCGTGTTGCTGATCTTCGATGAGGTAATGTGCGGGATGGGCCGCACCGGCTCGCTCTTCGCCTGCGAGCAGGAAGGCGTGGCCCCCGACCTACTCGCCATCGCCAAGGGTTTGGGGGCCGGCTATCAGCCAATCGGCGCACTCCTGGCCACCGAAAAGATCTATCGCGCCATCTGCGACGGCAGTGGATTCTTCCAGCACGGCCATACTTATATGGGCCATCCGGCCGCTTGCGCCGCTGCGCTGGCCGTCCAGCAATCGATCCGCGACGACGGCCTCCTGGCCCGGGTGTGCGTGATGGGCGAAGCGCTCAAACTCGCCCTCATCAACCGCTTCGGCAACCACCGCAATGTCGGTGACATCCGCGGCCGCGGGCTGTTCCGGGCCATCGAGCTGGTCGCCGACCGCACCACCAAGGCGCCTTTCGATGCCAAACTCAAGCTACACGCGCGGATTAAATCCGAAGCGATGACCCGCGGCCTGATCTGCTATCCGATGGGCGGCACTATAGACGGAAAATCAGGCGACCACGTCCTCCTCGCCCCGCCTTACATCATCACCGAAGACGAGATCGATCTGATCGCAGAACGCCTGGGCGCTGCTGTCGACGCGGCGATCGCGACCGTGGAATGAGACTTATGGAGAAATCTCCACACTTCGAACGAACAATCGGACCAGCTTCTAGAAAGCTCGGCCCTGGACAATTTCGATAGTGAAATCGAAGATGCCGTCACCCATCGCGCCGAGATCAGCGTAGCGCGGGTCGCGAGTCTCGCCGCGGCAGTAGCGGGCGTAGAGTTGCAGGAAGATAACCCCCAGCTTCAACATGCCGAGGACGCGATAGAAGAGGAAATCGGAGACGTCGCGCCCACTCGCCTTGGCGTACATCTCAACTACCTCACGGCGCGCGGGGAACCCCGTTAGTCTGGTCGGCATCTGCTTGAGCTTCATCATCGCCGGCGGGTCGTCGGCTTGCGTCCAGTAGGACAGGAAAGTTGCAAAATCAAAGAGCGGATCGCCGCGCGTGCACTGGTCCCAATCGAAGACCGCGGCGGCCTTGGGCGGCGCTCCTTCGGCGAGCATGACATTGTCGAGCTTGTAATCGTTGTGCAGAAGCGTGACCTCGCTGTCGGGTATGCGCTGGGCGTTCAGCCAAGCAGCGATCTCGCGCGCCGGCTTGGGTGGCAGCTTGTCGTCGAAGATATCGGCGCTGGCGATCGCGCAGCGTTTGTTCCAGCCGGCGACGGTGCGTTCGAGAAACCCTTGCGGCCGTCCCAGCTCTTCGAGCCCGATAGCCGCCGGATCGACCGCATGCAGGGCGCCGAGCACATCGACGAGGAGTTGCGAGAGCGCCGGCTCGTGTCCGACTAAATCGCCCAAAAACTCGGCCCGGATGACCCGACCGGTGCGGTGCTCCATCATGAAGAACGGCTTGCCGAGGATCGCCTCGTCGTCACAGAAATGCAGCGCCCTTGGAGCAAGCGGGAATTCGCGCCAGAGGCGCGAGAGTACCCGGTATTCGCGCGCCATGTCGTTGGCGCCTGGCGGCAACGATCCCGGCGGCGGGCGGCGCAACACCACCGGCTTGCCGTCAACGCGCAGGAGGTAGTTGAGGTTTCCTAAGCCGCCGGCGAACTGCCGGGGCGCGGGCGGGTGCTCGAAGGCGAAGCCCCGGGTCTTCAGATGGCCAGCGAGCTTCTCCCAGTCCTGCGGCTGGCTGGCCTCGGCGACCAGAAAACCATCGGCATCGACCGCCGAATCTCCGGCTGTCTTTGTAGCGTTTTCGGTCATCGAGGCGGCGTCCCCCTGCTCCCAGAGGATAGGGAGACTAACGCATGTGCCCGGCGCGTCGCCAGTTGAACGTCGCCAATTATTGAAGGGTTTGGAGTGCTTCAGGCCGCCTACGCCTTCGCCGCCTTCATGCCCGAGGCGCAAACGCGCTCCTACATTGCGGAAGAAACCCGCCGCAATCCGACCCTCGCCGAAGGTTTCGACGAAATCCTCGCCGAGACCCACGCCCACGGCCTGGCCCGCGTCGAGGGCGACCTGCTGCCTGGTGTCGCCGCCTTGTCGGCCCCGGTCTTCGATCACCAGGGCGAGATTGCCGCCGTGATCAGCACCCTCGGACCGCAGGGTTCGTTCGATTCAAGTTGGCAGGGAGCGCTCGCCGGCAAGTTGCGCCGCGCCGCCCGCGACCTCTCCCACCGTCTGGGCCACGGCGAAACTGCGGCCTCGTAGCCCTCTTCCACGCCGTGATTAGGGGATTTCGTCGGCCCAGCTCGTTTGCGATTGTTCGAGTTGCGGCGCGCCATCGGGAATGCCGGCGCTGCGCAGGCTGCTGATATCCATTGCCGTTTCTCCGCGCAAAATCCGGCGCATGAATTCAGTATTGTCGTCGTGGACGAAGAAGTGCCAGTGGTCGAGCCACTCGTTCGGTGCATCGCCGCTCAGGCCCAAGCCGAACTGATTTTGGGCCCACTGAACCAAATCATCGTTGGTCAGATTGAGGTCGATCCAGTTGTCCGGCCGCTCGCCGCGCTGGAGCCCGTGATAACCGATCATGTGCTTTTCGGTGCCCAGGGGACCATAAGTGACCGCCCCCGCGATTACGCTTACGACCTCGTCTTCACGGCTGATGAAATTGTAGATGTGCAGATGGTTCAGGAGTGCTTGGCCGCTGGCGTCGCGAATGGTCTCGAGCACACTGTAGGTCCGTCGGGCGTGGTAGACGAACTCGGCTCCGCCCATCAGGACGATGCGGTGAATTCCGGGCAGGAGCGCTCGCACATGCTGATTACTGGCCAGCACCCGCAACAGGTTCAGGGTGACGTGCGTGCCCAAGCTGTGGGCGACGATTTCGACGCGGCGGTTCG
>JAPULJ010000017.1 GCA_027295145.1 Alphaproteobacteria bacterium
TTGAAATATTCGATAACGACTGCGACATCGGTGAGGTGATCGCCGCCGCCAGACTCTTCGTGCGCGAGCAGGCGCTGGAGGGCAATGTCGAGATTGAGGTCACTAATGTTTCAGGTCTGCCGATGCTGCGGGCCGACGAACGCCGGCTCAAGCAGATCCTCATCAATCTCTTGTCGAACGCGGTCAAGTTTACGCCATCGGGCGGAAAGATCACCGTGTCCGCCAGGGCCGATTCGGCGCTCGGCTTCACCATTGAGGTGCGCGACACCGGCATCGGCATCGCGCCCGAGGACATCCCCAAGGCGCTGGAACCCTTCGCCCAGATCGACAGCACACTGAGCCGCCGCTACGAAGGCACCGGGCTCGGGTTACCGCTGACCCGCTCGTTGATCGAACTCCACGGCGGGACGATTGGTATCGAGAGCGAGTTGGGTGACGGAACCCTCATAACGGTCACTTTCCCGCCTGAGCGCATCGTCCGCCACCGGGTCGCTAGCTAGAACATGATCTTACCAAAAGGGCTCGGCTTGATAAGGCCGAGCGGCCCTACGGGTGCTTCGCGACGTTTGCCTGGGACGCCGGCATTGCCATGCAACGCGCGCGCCACCAAGGTGCAAGGAAATCCGGTCAAACTGAATCAATTGGTAAGATCGGGCTCTAGGTCGTTACGGGGTTGCCCTTGAGAGTAGAGAGGGGGAGGCGGGCAACCTCGCCGAGGACTTCCGACGCTGCTTCGGCCGCGTGCTCGACCAGTATTTTTCCTGCCTCGGCACTGGCTAGCCGGGCATCGCCGACGGCGCCCGTTGGGCTCAGATCTTGGGTCTGCCAGCCGAAGCCCAACTCCCCGAAAGGTGTGAGGCGATGATAATCACTTGCCATCCTTGCTGACAACGACGGATTATCCGCGATCGCCTCCCGCCGCACGAGGTCGGGCCGCAGGTGAAGCATGATCGATGTTTCGATTGCGCCGGCGTGGATGCCATGCCGGACCTCGTCCTCTGAAAACAGCTCTCCGGCCCGCCACAGCCGGTAGAGGTTGACTGAAACCACCAACATTTTCCGTGAACGCCGCAACGCCTGCGCTGCTATGTCGAGGATCCGGCTCTGGCCGCCATGTGTGTTGAACATTACCAGCTTGCGCAAACCGGCATCGGCAACACCGGCGCCAATCTCGCGCAGGACCGCGATCATGGTTTCCGGCTCCAGCGTTAGCGTGCCGGGGAAGTCTGCGTGCTCAGGGCTCAGCCCAATATCGAGCCTCGGCATGACCAGGAGATCGAAATCACCTGTAAGCCGTTCAATGGTTTCTGCGATCACCCCGTCGGCGATGTCGGCGTCGGTCGAGAGCGGGAGATGAGTGCCGTGCTGCTCGGTCGCCGCCAGCGGTAGCAAGGCCAGCGTCGTCTCCGCATCGAGGCCGGCGAAATCGACGGTCGTTAGCTCACGCCACAAGCGAATACGGGGTGCGGTCATCGTGGATTCCGGTTGTCGTGCGGCTTGCGGCGATGGTCATGGATCGGGCAAGCTGTGCGGCAATGCTTATCGCACAAATCTCCGACATGCACATCAACGAGCGAGGGACAGCCGGCATCGGCGGGGCCGATGCGATCGGCAACCTCGAAGCCTGCATCGCCCACCTCAACGCGCTTACTCCATCTCCCGACCTCGTCCTGGCGACCGGCGATCTGGTCAAGGACGGTGCCCCGGGCGAGTATGCGACCTTACGGGAAATCCTGGAGCCGCTGCGGTTGCCGCTCTACGTAATCCCTGGCAACCACGACATCCGCGAAACGATGAGCGAGGCCTTCGCTGACGCCGAATACTTGCCCGCCAACGGATCGTTGATGAATTACACGATCGAGGATTACCCGGTCCGCCTGCTTGCCCTCGACACGGTAGTGCCGAGGGCGCCGCACGGGTTGATGGACACTGAGCGCCTCGCCTGGCTCGAAGCCCGGCTTGCCGAAGCGCCGGAGCGGCCGAGCATCGTCTTCATGCACCATCCGCCGTTCAAGATCGGCATCAAAATGATGGATGGGATGCGTTGCTCGGGCGGGGCGGCTCTGGGCGCAATCCTGGCCGGCAACCCGCAGGTTGAGCGGCTTCTATGCGGGCACGTTCACCGCGCCGTCCATGTTCGCTTCCACGGCACCGCCGCAAGCGCCAGTCCCAGCACGGCCGCCCAAATCGCCCTCGATCTCAGCGGCGAAGTTGATCTCAAGACCCTATGGTCGGACGAGCCGCCGGCTTTCATGCTGCATCTGTGGCAGGCAGGGGAAGGCCTTGCCAGCCACGTGGTTCAGTTCTGAGGCGATCGAGGTGCACATTTGATAGAGGCGAGGGAAGCGATGATCGTGTTGTTTACCGATTTCGGCGCCGGCGGGCCTTACGTAGGGCAGATGAAAGCGGTTCTTCTTCGCGAGGCGCCAGATGTTCCAATCGTCGATTTGTTCGCCGATCTGCCACCCTTCGACCCCCAGGGCGCAGCCTATCTGCTCGCTGCCTATGGAAGCGAGTTTGCCTCCGGGACGGTTTTCCTCTGCGTCATCGATCCGGGTGTCGGGGGCGACCGGCGCGCGCTCGTTGCCGAAGCGGATGGCCAGTACTATGTCGGGCCGGACAATGGTCTTTTGGCTATTATCCTGCGGCGCGCCACTTCGCCCCGGCTATGGGACATCGACTGGCGCCCCGAACGGCTCTCATCGAGCTTTCACGGCCGCGACTTGTTTGCGCCAATTGCCGGCCGGTTGGCGGTAGGCCAGCCACCTGATGGCAGCAAGCTGTCAATAGCCGAAGCCGAACGCCCCGAATGGCCGGACGATTTGCCTACGATCGTCTATGTCGACGGCTTCGGCAATGCGATGACGGGATTGCGTGCATCTACTCTGACCGCGCGCTCGACTCTGCTCGCCGGCGACCGCAAGCTTGTCCGTGCAGAGACCTTCGGCGCGGTGCCCGAGGGAGATGCATTCTGGTACGAGAACGCTAATGGACTTGCCGAAATCGCTGTCAACAAGGGCAACGCCGCAAGCGAACTCGGCCTCGCCCCCGGCAGCCCAATTGAAGTTGCGGGCGCTATTTAACCGGCGCGCGGCTTGCGCTCACTCCTCTTTCTTTTTGCCGAAACCCTCGAAGATCTTTTTCAAGTCGCCCTTGATCTTCTTTTCCGGTTTCTCGCCGTCCTTGCCCTTGATCAGAGACTTGATGCCCTTCTGCAGATCTTTGGCGGTCTTCTTGAGGTCCTTGGGGTCAATCTTGAGAACCGCGGCGAGGTCGAGCTTCCAGCTCGGCTTCTCCCAGGTGCCGCCGAGCATCAACGGGATGGCGACGCCCTTCTTGGCGAAGGCCGAACCCTGGCCCTTGCAGCTACCGATGATCTTGGGCTCGATGCGGAAATCGAGAGTGCGAGCCGGCAGGCTGGTCTTGCCCTTAACCGAGAGGCGCAACAATGGCGATTTGAGCTGAAGGTCCTCGTACTTGGCAATGCTGAGGACGCCATTGCGGATCGTATAGGTGCCGGCCAACCGCGAGAAGCGGGTCTCATTGCCCTTGCCGACACCTTTCATGAGGGCGGCGGGATTGAAGGAGCACACCATGCCGACAAAGTCGGTTCCCTTGACCGCGCCGTCGCGGAAGACGAACTTGCCGGCGCCGTTCAGACTGCGCACGATCTCGTACTGGCTGCGCCCTCGTCCGGTCACCGCGATGGTGCCGCTGACCTTGCCCGACAGGCCATCATAAGCGGCGGCGTCGCGCAGGAACGGCTGCGCATCGAGCCCGTTCAGCTGAAAGGTCTCAGTGAGCGTAGGAACGGCGCCGCGCGCATCGAGCACGATCTTACCGCTGCCGCTGCCGCCATAGAGCTGGAGTTTCACGAGGTTGGCTTCCAGCCGGCCGCCGTTGAGGCGTATCCGCACACGGCTGCGCCCGATTTTGATCCGCTGGTAGAGGATTGTGCCGGCGCTCAGATCGAGATCGGCGTTGAGCATGCGCAAAGGAGCGGTGTTGATCGGTGCCCGGCTCCAGCCATTTGTGGTGCGTGCTTGAGGGGCTGTGGATTTTCCGCTTGTGCCTTTAGCGTCCGCACTACTGCGCGAAGCCGCAGCACCCGCACTTCCGGCGAGGTAGGGGTTGAGATCGAGCTTGGCGACATCGAGCTTAGCCGTGATTGTTGGCACTTTTCCGGTAATCAAGATCGACAGATTACCCTTCGCGGTGATCGCATCGAGCCGGATATTGGCCTTGGACAGCGCCACCCGGTTGGGGCTGAGAGTAAGGGTGCCGGAGACCTTGAACGGCCCTAGGCCAGCGCCAGCCATTTTGATCGGATTGCCTGTCCATGCCGCGAGCTTGCGGATCGAGGGTATATCGAGGTCAAGTTGTCCTGCTAGGACGGCTGCCTTTCCGCCCTTGGCGACACCGCCGAAGGTAAGCGAGATCGGCTGGGAGCGCACAGCCAAGGTCACGCGCGAGGATTTGTCTTCGCTGATCGCCTGGGGATTGTCGACCCGGGCTTTCACGGTGATCCGCTGGCCGTTCCACTGCAACGATCCATCGATAGTCAGCGGGCTGCGCAGGCTGGTGAGGGAAATGACTAAGTTGGCATCTTCGATGCTCTGGCGCTCGCCGGTGCGGCGGTCGAGATAACTCACCCGTCCCTTGATCAGGCGTA
>JAPULJ010000170.1 GCA_027295145.1 Alphaproteobacteria bacterium
GATTCATCGAAATGAACCGCTCGGTCACAAAGAACCTGGGTTTCAATTTGAGTATCCTCGAAGGCGACTTCACCTTCTTGTCGGGCAATACGTTCGGCCCTGCGGTCGCCCTTTCCAATTTTGGCAACTTGGCGCTAACCGGCGGCACACTCGGGGCGCTGACAATCGATGCCTTGATCAACGCGCTCGAATCCAAGGGCTTAACCAAGGTCCTGGCCGAGCCGAACCTGATCGCACTGTCTGGTGACACGGCGAGTTTCCTCGCGGGTGGAGAGTTCCCGGTTCAAACCGTATCCGAAGACCAAACCCAGATCGAATTCAAACCGTTCGGCGTGCGCTTGTCGTTCACGCCCACGGTGCTGGATGATGGACTGATCAACCTGATCGTCAGCCCGGAGGTCAGCGCGGTCGATTTCTCGGTGGCGGTACAAGGGACGCCAGGCCTTACGGTTCGGCGCGCCACGACCACGATCGAATTACGGGATGGTCAGTCGTTTGCCATTGCCGGCCTGTTCCAGGACGACTTCAGCGATACGATCGAGCAGATCCCACTCTTGGGCGAGATACCGGTGCTCGGCGCGCTATTCCGCAGTAGCCAATTCAAGAAGAGCGAGACCGAATTGGTGATTATCGTCGAGGCGCATCTGGTCAAACCAGCGCCGATTGGGTCGTTGGCGACCCCGGCGGATAACTTCATCCCACCGAGCGAATCGGACATCTGGTTGTTCGGACGGGTCGAGGCGCCGGGTTCCGGCATCCCGCGGGACGGCGGACTTGCTGCCCAGGGGGCTGGCGGCATTGGCGGTCACTACGGTCACATCATCAAGTGAGGGGGCATGTTATGAAACGGATCACCGCAATGTTGCCATTGGTTCTGACGCTCGCGGTTTCAGCGTGCGCGGAAAATCGAAATATCCTGCCCTTGGGCAAAGATTTCGGTAACTCGACGACACACAATCTCTCGCAGCACATCATCAATCCGGAGCCGGTGACGGCTGGATACGGGGCGCCAGCTTTGGATGGGGCACGCGCGACGGGCGCAATGCAGCGCTACAAGTCGGGTAGCGTGATCAAACCTACCGAGGAATCTCTTTGAAACTAGATTGCGATACCGGAGTTCCGGGAACTCCGCAGGTGTTTGACGTGCTTTGGGTGACATCGCGTCATTTGTGATGAAAGGGACTAATAGAGTGAACTTGGGTCTACACATGAATGTCGTTGCTATACTGCGCTCGGACGAGGCCGGCCAGGCCATGAATGCGGCATGCACCGACATCAACGGCACCGAAGTGAGCACCCATGTTGGGCGCCTGCTGGACGTCCAGGGCGACGTCAGTCTTCTCAAGAGCGCCGATGTTTTGATCCTCGATGTCGATCCGCGCTCCGAAGAAGAGATGACCCATCTGCGGAAAGTGCTTCAGCACGAATTTCCAGGCGTTCCGATCGTGGTGACCGCGCCCGAAGCCTCGCTTCAGGACGTGCGCCAGTTCATGCATCTGGGTGTTGTCGATTTCGTGCCCCAACCGATCACCCAGGCCGATCTGAAGACTGCCCTGGAGCAGGTCGGCCGAACGCGTAAGTCCAAGGATGAACCCAGCGTCCAGGACGGTCACATCATCTCGTTCCTAAAGGCCGGCGGCGGCGCCGGTGCTTCGACGCTGGCGGTGCAATCGGCTTGCCTGCTCGCGTCCCGGAAGAAGGCCGAAAAGTCAAACGTCTGCCTGGTCGACCTAGACCTGCAGTTCGGTACCAATGCCCTTTATCTGGATCTGGACAACCGGGTCGGCATCGCCGACCTTTTGGAGGCGCCCGATCGAATCGACCGCGAATTGTTAAGCAGCGTCATGGGGCATCATGCAAGCGGCCTTGAGCTTTTGGCGGCCCCGCGCGACGTAGTGGCGCTTGAAACCCTCCATGCTATGGACTTGGAGCGCTGCCTGAAGTTGATCCGCAGCGCCTATGGCACCACATTTCTCGATCTGCCTTCGGCTTGGACGCCGTGGTCCTATGCTGCGGTGCGGCACTCGGATCTGATAATCCTGGTCACCCAGTTGACTGTGGCCGGCGTACGTCAAGGTCGGCGTCAGATCGAAACTTTGCAGTCCCATGGTTTAGGAGACGTGCCGATCAAGGTGGCGCTAAACCGTTTCGAAAAGGGCTGGGGCAAGAGCGTCGATATCAAAGACGCTGAAAAGGCGATGGGGCGGAAGTTCGATTATTTTATTGCCAACGATTACAGCACGGTGACCGATGCTCTCAATCAGGGCGTAGCGCTATCGGTTATCAAGAAAAAATCCAAGGTCGAGCAGAACCTGCAAAAAATGATCGATGATGCAATCAAAACTATTACGGGCGAGGAGGCTCGTCCGGAGCCGAGACTTCTGTTGGGATCGCGCAGGTAGTACCCAGGGGAGAATTGGTCGATGTTTTTGAGAGTACAAAGCGAAGCGAAGAAAAATGCCAGTGATTCCGTGGAGGTGAAGGCCGTCGCCAATGACGGTGCCTTCGTATCCTCGTCGCCGGCCAAGCCTGAAAAGGTCGCGCCATCCTACAGGCCGACCAACGGAAAGGCGAATCAGTATACCGAGCTCAAGATGATGCTGCACCAGCGTCTGCTCGACATGATCAACCTTTCGGTCATCGACCGGATGGAGCCGGAAGAATTTCGCCGCGAAATCGGCGAAATGGTTCGCGAGCTGCTGCTCGAGGAGAACCGGCCGCTCAATCTGTCCGAGCGTACGCAGTTGGTCGACGACATCTTGGACGAGCTTTTGGGCCTTGGGCCGCTCGAGCCTCTGCTCAAGGACAACTCGATTACCGATATTCTGGTCAACGGCTACGCCAACGTTTTCGTGGAGCGCGCCGGCCTGCTGGAACATACGCCGGTGACCTTCAAGGATGATCGCCATCTGCTGCGGATCATCGACAAGATCGTCGCTGCAGTCGGGCGCCGGGTCGATGAGTCTTCGCCTATGGTGGACGCGCGCCTGGCTGACGGTTCTCGGGTCAACGCGATCATTCAGCCGCTGGCGGTGGATGGACCGCTGCTATCGATTCGTAAATTCGCCCGGATTCCGATCAACATGGAAAAATTGGTCGAATTTGGCTCACTGCCTTCGGCCTTCGCCGAGCTGCTTCGCGGCATCGTTCAGTGCCGGCGCAACGTGCTGATCTCCGGCGGTACCGGTACTGGCAAGACGACCATGCTGAATGCCATGTCGGCTTTCATCGACGGGCGCGAGCGCATTGTCACCATTGAGGATGCCGCCGAGCTGCAGCTTCAGCAGGTTCATGTGGCGCGCTTGGAAACCCGTCCGCCCAATATTGAGGGCAAGGGCGAGATCACCCAGCGCGAGTTGGTCAAGAATGCGCTGCGCATGCGCCCGGACCGGATCATCGTCGGCGAGGTTCGCGGTGGCGAAGCCTTCGACATGCTGCAGGCTATGAACACCGGTCATGAGGGTTCCATGACCACGATTCACGCCAACGCGTGCCGCGACGCATTGACCCGGATGGAACAGATGATCGGCATGGCCGGTTTCGACCTTCCGGCCCGATCGATGCGCGGCCAGATCGCCTCGGCGCTTCACGTTGTGATTCAGATCGAACGGATGAGCGACGGCAAACGCCGGCTCATCAGCCTTAATGAAATCACCGGCATGGAGGGCGAGGTTGTCACCATGCACGAGATTTTCAAGTTCCGGCGCCGGGCGACGGATCCGGACGGGACCATCCATGGCGAGTTTGTCGCGACCGGCATTCGGCCGCAGTTCATGAACGAGTTCGAAACTCGGGGCATCGAAGTATCGGCGGATCTGTTCGAGCCCAACCGCTCGATGGAGTAGATGTAGCCATGGCATTCGACACCATATATCTCATTTACGGCGCCATATTCCTGGCTGCACTGCTGCTGGTGGAGGGATTGTACCATCTTTTCTACGACGGCAAGGCCGGGCGCGATGCCGTCAACCGCCGGATGAAGATGCTCGAATCCGGTGCGACAACCCGTGAAGTTTTTCAAACACTGCGCCGCGATTCGCAAGCAGAGGTCTCCTATCTCGGTCCGCTCAAAAATTGGGGTTCCGATCTCGACAACCTGATTCAGCAGACTGGTATGCTCCTCACCATCCAGCGCCTGCTGCTCATGATGGTCGCATTGGCGATTGGCTGTTTCCTCACGATCATGGTGCTCGCCCGCGGCGGTGTGTTTGCGGGGAGTGTCACCGCGATCTCTATCATCGCCGTGACTTCCATCGCCGTGGGCATCGGCGGGCCGATCGCGTTTCTGAAGTACAAAAAGGCGGAGCGGCTGAAGGCCTTCGCCGAGCAGCTTCCCGATGCCTTGGATGTCATGGTGCGAAGCTTGCAAGCCGGCCATCCGGTCAGCGCCGCCATGACCTTGGTCACCAAAGAGATGCCGGATCCGATCGGAACCGAATTCGGAATTGCGGTGGACGAGATGACCTATGGCCTCGAACTGCGCGAGGCGCTGGCCAATCTGGGTGAGCGGGTCGATGTGGAGGATTACCAATACGTCGTCGTGTCGATCAACATCCAGCACGAGACAGGCGGTAATTTGGCTGAAGTGCTTCACGGTCTTTCAACCGTCATTCGCGCGCGCTTTCGGATGTTCAAGAAGATCAGGGCACTTTCCGCGGAGGGCCGGTTGTCGGCGAAAATATTGGCGATATTGCCAATTGCGTTCGCGGCCCTGACTTTTTCGAACAAGCCCCAGTATTACATCAACGCGTCCAGCGATCCCCTGTTTTGGCCTTTGGTGGGTGTGACGATCTGCCTCGAATTGATCGGCATATACGTCATGTACAGACTCGTGAATTTCAGGGTTTAGAGGGACCGGGAGGACGTCATGGATATGTTGAAACAGCTGCTTTCCGGTGATCAGGCAACGCTCACATTGGGCCTGATATTCGTCGCCGTGATGCTCGCCGTCTTAGATACCGGGGCCTTGTTTGCCCGCAATCCTCTAAGTCGTCGGTTGAGTGGCGATGCGCCGGCGCGCGAAACCAAGCGCCGCGGCGATGACGACACGCCGATGTTGCGCGCAAATATCGAAC
>JAPULJ010000171.1 GCA_027295145.1 Alphaproteobacteria bacterium
CGAAACTACTGGTACTGCGCCGCCTGGCCGGAGGAGATCGGCGATTCGCCACTCGCGCGCACCATTCTTGGCGAGCCGATCGTCTTCTACCGGACCGGCGACGGCACGCCGGTCGCCTTCGAGGATCGCTGCTGCCACCGCTCTGCACCCCTCTCACTCGGGCGCGTCGACGGCAATAACCTGCAGTGCGGCTATCACGGCTTGGTCTACGACCCCAACGGCAAGTGCGTCGCCATCCCCGGCCAAATAACGATCCCACCCGACGCCTTCGTGCGCACCTATCCAGTGGTCGACCGCTGGAAGTTCTCCTGGATCTGGATGGGCGCGCCGGAACTCGCCGACGAAGCTAACATCCCTGAAGTCCGCTACAACACCGATCCCGGCTGGGCCTTCGTCGGCGGGTATTTGAAGTTCCAGTGCAACTACCAACTCCTGGTCGACAACCTGCTCGACCTCACTCACGAGACTTTTATCCACGCCAAGACGATTGGCAACGAGGCTGTCGCCAAAACCCCGCTCGCGAAGGTCACGCGCAACAGTAAGGAAGCCCTCAAAGGCTCGCCGCTGAAGCCCATCGTCGGTCAGGACGACAGTGTGACCGCGACCCGCTGGATGATCGATATCGAACCTCCGCCGCTCTACGCCGCGACCGGCGGCTTCGGCGAGCGCAACGAGAAGGTCGACCGTTGGCAGCTCCTCCACTTCGAGGCGCCGAGCCATGTCTGGCTCGACGCCGGCGTTGCGACCACCGGCACCGGCGCGCCCGAAGGCGACCGCGCCCATGGCATCACTCACATCCTTTACGACGGCATCACGCCGGAGACCGAGCGCTCGACGCACTACTTCTGGTCGTTCCCGCGCAACTACAAGATCGATGACGGGGATATCGGCGAGTTCCTCGACAAGGGCATCTACAACACCTTCCTTGAGGATCAAGAGATGCTCGAGAGCCAGCAGATGCGGCTCGAAGCCGCACCCGACAAGCGCCAAATCGACTTGAACATCGATGCGCCCTCGATCCAGGCGCGCAAGGTGGTCTTGCGCCTGCTCGCAGACGAAGCCAGGCACCTGAAGGGCGAGACGTGAGGCCTTGCGTGGGCACGAGACCTGCACGAAGGAACACCAAATGGGCAAGCTTAACGGGCGTGTCGCCCTGGTAACTGGAGCGGCGCAGGGTATTGGCGTCGTTTACGCCGCGGCGCTCGCCGCCGAGGGCGCCAAACTGGTCATAGCCGATATCCTCGATGGATCGGCGACCGCGGACAAGATCAATAATGCTGGCGGCGTAGCCATGTCTGTGCATGCCGATGTTAGCAACGCCAAATCCGTGGAGAAGATGCTCGCAGCTGCTGTCGATCGATTTGGCGGCGTCGACATCCTCGTCTCCAACGCTGCCGTGTACGCCTCTCTCGAAATGCAACCGCTGACCGAGATAGAGCTCGATGTATGGGACAAAGTCATGGCGGTAAACGTGCGCGGCGCCTTTTTGTGTGCCCGCGCCGTTATTCCGGTCATGCGCAAGCAAGGTTACGGGCGAATTATCAATATAGCCTCCGGTACGCCCTACAAGGGCACACCTTTTCTTTTGCACTACGTGACATCCAAAGGTGCGATCATTGCTATGAGCCGTGCAATCTCGCGTGAGGTCGGCAACGACGGCATATGCGTCAACACCTTGTGCCCTGGCTTTGTCCTGAGCGAAGGCGTTATTGCCAACAAGGTCCTGCGCGAAAAGCTTACTGGGCCAGTGCTCGCAAGCCGGGCAATAAAGCGTGATCAATTTCCAGAGGATCTCATCGGGCCATTGATATTCCTAGCCTCCGACGACTGTGAATTTATGACCGGGCAATCCGTCGTGGTTGATGGCGGTTCGGTCAACAATTGATTGGCCACCCGCCCATCGGCGCTGAAGCGATTAGTCATAGTACATCACGGCTTTCGCATCCCGCTGGCTGGCGGTACGAAACAAGAACCAGGATACCACCAACGTTGCCGCGATCGTCCCCAGCGAAGCGATCCAGTAGGTGTAGGCAAGGATGACCGTAAGGGCCCATGAAAGGATGATGCCGATCGAGAAGAGCTGATTGGCGATGAAACAGAATAGCCGTACGAATCCTCGTTTCGAACGCCAGATCGCTGTGAGGGTAAAGGTATAGACCACCAGCCAGCTGAAATAGATGATCAGGTTTCCGATATTGAACGGGTTTAGTTTGTCGAACACACCCGTGATCGCCGATACGATTTCTTCCATCGATCCTCTCCGCCCGCTCCCACTTGGTTTCCGCGTTTCCGCCTACAGCGCCTCGGCCCGCTCGCGCAGGGTGAATTTCTGGACTTTCCCTGTCGAAGTCTTGGGCAAGTCGCAGAAGACGACCGTATTCGGACACTTGTAGTGGGCCATGTTATCGCGGCACCAGGCAATGACCTCCTCCGCGCTGAGCTTGCCGGCGCCGGGACGCAAGGTGACGAAGGCGCACGGGGTCTCGCCCCATTTCTCGTCCGAGCGTGCGACCACCGCGGCCTCCATAATCTCTGGATGCTTAAACAGCACGTCCTCGACTTCGAGCGAGGAAATGTTCTCGCCGCCCGAGATGATAATATCCTTGGAACGGTCTTTGATTTCGACATAACCGTCGGAGTGGCGCACGCCGAGATCGCCGGTATGGAACCAGCCGCCGGCGAAGGCCTTCTCGGTGGCGCCAGGGTTCTTTAGGTATCCCCGCATGACGGTGTTGCCACGCAGCATCAGCTCGCCAATGCTTTTGCCGTCTGACGGGACTTCTTCCAGCGTTTCGGCGTCGGCGACCATGAGGCTCTGCAGGGTCGGATAGATTACCCCCTGGCGCGCCATCATCGCCGCTTGTTCCTCTCGGTCGAGGTGGTCCCAGTCATCCTGCCAGGCGCAATAGGTGGCCGGTCCGTAACATTCGGTTAGCCCGTAAAGATGGGTGACGTTGAAGCCCATCTCCTCCATCGCAGCGATTACCGAGCTGGGCGGCGCAGCGCCCCCGGTCGCCACCTCGACCGCATGGTTGAGCTTGCCCTGTAACTCCTCGGGGGCGTGGATCATCATGTTGAGGACGATCGGCGCGCCGCACATATGGCTGACGCCGTACTCGTGGATCGCGGGGAAGATGAGCGCCGGATCGACCCGCCGCAAGCAGACATGGGTGCCGCAAGCCGCCGTCACGCCCCAAGTATAGGTCCAGCCGTTGCAGTGGAACATCGGCAGGGTCCACAGATAGACCGATTTTGCGTTGAGCCCGAAGACGATCACGTTGCCAATCGCATTCAGGTAGGCGCCGCGATGGTGGAAGACGACGCCTTTTGGATCGCCGGTCGTGCCCGATGTATAATTGAGCGCGATCGCCTGCCACTCGTCCGCCGGCGGCACCCAGGCGAAATCGGCATCGCCGCCAGCGATAAAGGCCTCGTAGTCGCATTCGCCCAAAAGCGCGCCGCCCTCGTGCAGCGGATCGTCGATATCAATCATCGGCGGCGGGTTCTCCATCCTGGCCAGCCCAGCTTTGACGACATCGGAATATTCTCGGTCGGCAATCAGCAACTTAGCTTCGCTGTGTTCGAGGATGAAGGCGACGGCTGGCGCATCGAGCCTGGTATTGATGGCGTTAATCACCGCACCCACCATCGGTACGCCATAATGGGCCTCCAGGAGCGCCGGGATATTGGGAGCCATCACCGAAACGGTATCGCCGGACCCGATCCCGCGCGCACTCAAGACCGAGGCAAGGCGCCGGCATCTTGCATAGAACTCGGCGTTGCTGGTGTGCGTCTCACCGTAGATGATGGCGGTCTTGTCGGGATAGGTCTCGGCGGCGCGGACGATGAAATCGAGCGGCGATAGCGCGGCGAAATTCGCCGGGCCTTTTCCAAGGCCGGTCTCGTAAATCGAGCCTTGGGGTTTATTTCGCGCCAACATCACGTGATCTATCCTCCCTGAACTCACTCCAGCGGGTTTGGCCAGCGGGTTGGGCCGACGAGCATTGCCGCAAATACACCCCCCAAATACACCAACGCCCCGCTTTGCGCCAAAGCGGATTGCGGCATAGCCGGCAAGCCAATTCACACCAGGTTCCGCTTCGATTAGGCTTTGGGCAATGGACGCACACCCTACACAGGTTAAAATAGGCCTGCCGGTGATCGACATAGCGCCGCTGTTCGATCACGGGAACGCGCAGGCGCGGGCCCATGTCGGGCGGGAAATCCAGAGCGCCTGCCGCGCTTGCGGTTTCTTCTATATCACCGGCCACAGAATATCCGATACGCTGATCGGTAATCTTGAGTCAGCGTCTCAGCGGTTTTTCGCGCTGCCGATGGACGTTAAGATGCGCATCGCCATGGCTAAGGGCGGGGCGGCCTGGCGCGGTTTTTTTCCGGTCGGCGGCGAGCTGACTTCCGGCCGACCCGATATCAAGGAAGGGCTCTATCTCGGCACCGAACTGCCGGCCGGCGATCCGCGGGTCAAGGCTGGCTGGCCGCTTCATGGCGGCAATCTGTGGCCAGCGGAAGTCCCCGAGCTGCGCGGTGCCGTCCTCGATTACATGGCGGCAACGACGCGTGCCGGGCACGCACTGATCGAAGGCATAGCGATCGCGCTGGGGCTTAACCCCGGCTATTTTGCGGAGCACTATACGGCCGAGCCGATGATCCTTTTCCGCCTCTTTCACTATCCCGACACGGCCCAGGAGAAGTACGATGAGAACAGGAATTGGGGTGTCGGAGAGCACACAGACTATGGGCTCCTGACGCTGCTGGCCCAAGACCGAAGCGGGGGTTTGCAGGTCAAAACGGCGGAGGGTTGGATCGACGCGCCACCCCAGCACGGAACGCTGGTGTGCAATATCGGCGATATGCTCGACCGTCTGACCGGCGGCTGGTTTCGCTCAAATCCTCATAGGGTACGCAACGAGAGCGGCCGGGGACGCCTATCATTCCCGCTGTTCTTCGATCCCGACTTCGC
>JAPULJ010000172.1 GCA_027295145.1 Alphaproteobacteria bacterium
GGGGCTTTCGGTCGGCAAGCCCGACGCCAAGATGGGAAAGCAGGGGGCGCACACCGCCGATGTGATCTTCGAAGACGCGGCTGTGCCGGCCGAAGCATTGCTCGGCGGGGTCGAGGGCATGGGCTTCAAAACCGCGATGAAAGTGCTCGACCGGGGGCGGCTGCATTTATCGGCGCTATGTGTCGGCGTCGCCGAACGCCTGATCGGGGACGCGCTCAACTATGCGCGCGAGCGAAAGCAGTTCAGCCAGGCGATTGCCGGCTTCCAACTCGTTCAGGCGATGCTCGCCGATAGCCGCACCGAAGCATACGCGAGTTACACAATGGTGCTCGACGCGGCCCGCCGACGCGATGCCGGCGAGGACATCGCAACCGAGGCCGCCTGCTGTAAATACTATACTTCCGAGATGGTCGGCCGCGTCGCCGACCGAGCGGTGCAAATCCACGGCGGCGCCGGCTATATGGCCGAATACGGCATCGAGCGGTTCTACCGCGATGTTCGCCTGTTCAGGCTTTACGAAGGCACCTCGCAGATCCAGCAATTGGTGATCGCGCGCAATATGTTGCGCGCAAGCGAATGAAACCATCGATCGACGAAATCCTGGCTGGCCTCCCGCCACGGCTCCACGATATGCCGGCGCGCTGGGCCGCTGAACGGCCGGATGACGATGCACTGATCGAGGGCGACACGCGCTGGAGTTGGGCCCGGTTCGCGCAGGAGATCGAGGCGGCGGCGAAGGCGCTCGAATCCCTTGGCGTTCGTCCCGGCCACCGGGTGATGATCGTCATCGAGAACGGCCTGGCGGCGGCGGCGCTGCTGTTCGCCGCCAGCCGCTGCGGTGCTTGGGCGGTGCCGGTCAACGCGCGCCAGAAAGCAGACGAAATCGACGGGATAAGGGACAAATGCGGACCCGTGCGGGTGCTCTACACGGTCGGCGTCTCGCCCGAAGCAAAGGCCCATGCGGCGCGGCATGGGGCCGAGAAATTCGCCTGGCGCGGCGCGGGGGCGGTCGAGGCCGGACCCCTGGCGGGTGATGATCTCGGATACGAAGCCGAGCCGGTCACCGGCGATCCGGCACAGGACACCGCAATTTTACTATACACCACTGGGACGACCGGGCGCTCCAAGGGGGTGATGCTGAGCCACCGCAGCGCCGTTTATGTCGCTGCCGGTCCTGGCTCGCCGGCTGGATTGACGGCTGAGGATTTCTCCTACGCGGTGTTGCCTCTGTCCCATTCCTTTGGCCTGGGCTCGACCTTCCTGCGGGCTGTCTTTCACGGCAGCCTGATATTGCTCGAACCGCGATTTTCGCCCGAACGTCTTCTCGCCGCATTGAAGGCCGGCATCACAATCTGCAACGGCGTTCCGGCGATGTATGCGCGGCTGTTCGAATATCTCGACAAGACCGGCAAGCGGATCGAAGCCCCGGCGCTACGCGCGGTAACCGCCGGCGGCGCCCCCCTCGATCCGGCGCTCGCCGCGCGTATCGAGCAAGCCTTTGGGATGGGTCTGATCAACGGCTACGGATTGACCGAGGCGGCGGCGACGGTCTCGCGCAGCGCACCGGGCGATGCGGCCTCCGCCGGCCGGCCGCTCATTGGCGTTGAGATTCGCATCGTCGCCAGCGACACAAGCGCCGTGGCGCCTGGCGAGACGGGCGAGCTTTGGGTGCGCGGCCCCAATATCATGCGAGGCTACTACCGAGACGCCGAGGCGACCCGCGCCGCCTTGACCGACGACGGCTGGCTGCGCACCGGCGACCTAGGCCGACTGGCGGAGGACGGGCGGATTTTCGTCGTCGACCGGGCCAAGGAAATCATCATCCACTCGGGCTTCAATGTCAGTCCAGTCGAAGTCGAAGAGGTGCTGAACGCCCATCCCGAGATCGTCCAGTCGGCGGTGCTCGGCGTTCCGCTTGACGGCGACGAGATGGTGGTCGCGTTCGTCGAGCCTATCGAAGGCTCGGCCATCACTGAGCCAGAACTCCTCGCTTTCGCCCGCGAACGCCTCGCGTCCTACAAGCGCCCGGCCCGGGTTGGGCTGATGCGAGCTCTGCCCGCCGCCCCCACCGGCAAGATTTTGAAGGGCGTGTTACGCAAGCCCGCGGCAGCGCTTTTGACTGAAAATGCGCCGTGATAAATCCCGAGCACTCCCGCTGCTTTCCCTTCTCCGGTCAACAAAGGTAGACTGGACGCTAACGTATCAAGCCGGCAGGCTAAGACCGGTGCTTTCGGACATGCGATGGCGTTGGCACCGGTCGGGACCGGGGGGTTGTGCAGCAGCTTCGCGGTTTGCCACCAAAAACATAAGAGCCGGCGGGTGCCGCCCGCTTCGATAAGGGAGGAAGCGTATGCTTGGATTGATGATGGACCGGCCGCTCTTGATCAGCCAATTGATCGCGTTCGGTGCGCGTTATCAGGGTGAAACCGAGATTGTCACGCGCACGATCGAAGGGCCAATTCACCGGTACACGATCGCCGAGGCGCACGAGCGTTCCATGCGGCTGGCCAACGCTCTGGAGCGACTGGGGATCAAGCTTGGCGACCGAGTGGCGACGCTGGCCTGGAATACCTACCGGCACTTCGAGCTTTATTTTGGGATATCCGGGCTCGGCGCGGTATGCCACACGCTGAATCCACGCCTCTTCGCGGGTCAGCTCGACTACATCATCAACCACGCCGCGGATCGGTTGATTTTCTCCGACACCAGTTTCGCACCGATCCTCGAAAACCTTACGGACAAGTTGGGCAAGGTTGAGGCCATCGTCTTCCTGTGCGACCGGGAGAACATGCCCCAGACCACGCTTCCCAACGTGCTGTGCTACGAAGAACTGCTGGCCGGCGAAGACCCATCGTTCGACTGGCCCGATTTTGACGAGCGCACTGCTTCCTCGCTCTGCTACACCTCGGGCACGACGGGCGAGCCCAAGGGCGCGCTCTACAGCCACCGCTCGACCATGCTGCATACCTTCGCGGTCTGCGCGGCCGAGAGTTTCGGGCTGTCGAGCAGCGAGGTCTTCCTACCGGTGGTGCCGATGTTCCATGCCAACGCCTGGGGCATCCCTTACGGCTGCGCCATGACCGGCACCAAGCTGGTCATGCCGGGGGCCCGCATGGAAGGCGACATGATCTTCGAATTGCTCGACAAGGAGGACGTGACCTTCGCCGCCGGGGTGCCGACGGTGTGGTTGATGCTGCTCGACGAAATGAAGAAACAGGGACGCAAGCCGCACGCTCTGAAATCCATGCTGGTTGGCGGCTCGGCGGTGCCCAGAGCCATGATCGCTGATTTCGAGGGCAAGTTCGGGATCGATGTCTTCCACGCCTGGGGCATGACCGAGATGAGCCCGATCGGCACCAACGGGCGGCTGATGCGCACGATGCAGAACCAGCCGGAGGAGAAACGCTGGGACGCCAAGGCCAAGCAGGGCCGCGCCATATTCGCTGTTGAAATGAAGATCGTCGACGAAAAGGGTGAACGCCTGCCCGAAGACGGGGTTGTCTTCGGCGAGCTGCTGGTGCGCGGCCCATGGATCGCCAGTGGTTACTACAACAACAAAAAAGCCAGCGAGGCGGCTTTCGACAAGGAGGGATGGTTCCGCACCGGCGACGTCGCCACGATCGACACCGACGGCATCATGCAAATCGTCGATCGCTCGAAGGACGTGATCAAGTCGGGCGGAGAATGGATCAGCTCGATCGACCTGGAAAACGCGGCGATGGGCCATCCACAGGTCGCGCAAGCTGCGGTCATCGGCATCGCCCACCCCAAATGGGACGAGCGGCCCTTGCTGATCGTCGTTCCCGAGGGTGGCAAGCAGCCGGGCAAGGAAGACATCGTCGAATTTCTCAAGGATAAGATTGCCAAGTGGTGGCTGCCCGACGATGTTCAGTTCGTTGACGAGCTGCCACTCACCGCCACAGGCAAGGTCTCCAAGCTCGATCTGCGCAAGAAGTTCGAGGACTACAAATTGCCGACGGCGTAGCGTAGCGCCGGCAACGGGCCAGTCACGAAAGGGAAATCATGGATTTCAGTTACAGCGAGAAGGTCGAAAAATTGCGGGCAAAGTTGCTCGCCTTCATGGACGAGCATGTCTATCCGAACGAGAAGGTCTACGCCAAGCAGCTCGATGCGCAGGCCGATCGCTGGTCCACCTGGCCGCCAATCCTCGAAGAGCTGAAAGCCAAGGCCCGCAAGGCCGGTTTGTGGAACCTCTTCCTGCCCGAGAGTGATCTCGGTGCCGGGCTGACCAACCTCGAATACGCGCCTTTGTGCGAGATCATGGGCCGCTCGGAGATCGCACCGGAAATCTTCAACTGCTCGGCCCCCGACACCGGTAATATGGAGGTTTTCGCCCGCTACGCGACCGAAGCGCAGAAAGAAAAATGGCTCAAGCCCTTGCTCGCCGGTGAGATCCGCTCGGCCTTCATCATGACCGAGCCCAAGGTGGCTTCATCGGACGCCACCAACATCGAGTCGCGGATCGAGCGCGACGGCGATGAATACGTCATCAACGGCCACAAATGGTGGGCTTCGGGCGCCGGCGATCCGCGTTGCAAGATCTTCATCTTCATGGGCAAGACCGACCCCAAGGCTGAGCGCCACAAGCAGCAATCGATGATCCTGGTCGAGCCCGGTACGAAAGGCATCGAGATCATCCGTCCGCTGCCGGTGATGGGTTTCGACGACGCCCCGCACGGCCACTGGGAGATAAAGTTCACTGACGTTCGGGTGCCGGTGGAGAACATCCTGCTGGGTGAGGGACGCGGCTTCGAGATCGCGCAGGGCCGGCTGGGACCGGGCCGTATCCATCACTGCATGCGCACGGTCGGGGTCGCCGAGCGGGCGCTCGAGGCCATGTGCGCGCGCGCCAAGTCGCGGGTCGCCTTCGGCAAAACGCTAGCCGAGCAGGGCGTGGTCATGCAACAGATCGCCCGATCGCGCATGGAGATCGAACAATCGCGCCTGCTTAACCTCAAAGCCGCCGACATGATGGACAAGGTCGGCAACAAGGCGGCGCGGGCCGAGATTGCCATGATCAAGGTGGTCGCACCGAACATGACCCTGAAGGTTCTCGACCGGGCGATGCAGGTGCATGGCGGAGGCGGGCTAACAGAAGATTTCGGGCTCGCCAAGGCGTGGTCGTGGGCGCGGGTTCTGCGCCTCGCCGACGGCCCCGACGAGGTCCACGAGGTGGCGGTCGCCAAGTTCGAGTTGCGCAAGCAGTCCCCGACTTGGCTCTATGCAGGCCAGGAGACGCCGGCGGAGTAGGCGGCTCCTCTACATCCCCGGCCGAATGGCGTCCCAGTAACGCTTGTTGAGCTGCGATATGAGGAGCTTGTGCTCCTCTTCGAGGCAACTGCGCAGGCTGAAAGGCGTAAGCGGGTTAGCGTTCCACCGTACACAAGTGCGGTAGATCGTTGATGCCTGTGCGCGGCCGATGCTTGGCGAGCGTTCCGCAATGGCTGCCGACCATGCATTGCGCTTTTGCGCAGCGCTCGCGCGGCCCTGGGTCGGCAGACGGTTGATCGTCTGGTTGACAAGGCGTGCGGCCTCGATGCTGGCGCCGGCGTGATCGACAATCCGCGTGCCAATGGCGCGTAGCGGGCCGACAATTCGGGCGATCTCGCGTTTGTCATGCGGGGCCTTGTCGCCGGCGTGCGGGTACGGAACCAACGAGGCCCCGGGCGCGACTCGGATTGCAATCTTCACCGCACCTAACCTTGCGAGAATCCTGCGGTTAATCTCGACACGCACCGCGGCGATGCCGCGGCGGGTGGCAACAAACCGCAGGAAGCCCTTGGTGGGAACCGAACGCTTGAGCCCATTCGGCCCGGTTACGACCAGGGTTAACCGCTTTGGATCGACGGCGCGATAGAGCCTACCAGCGAGCGGTGCCTGGCGCTGCTCTTCGAGGCAGAAAGCGGTGAGCTCGGCGGTGCATTGGGCGCCCTCGCAGGTGAAGGGAATCACGCGTTCACTCGCCACAAGCGCCAATATCTGGGGCGCGGCGAGCGCGCTGGTTGAAGGAAGCAGAACGGCGGCGAGACCGCCGGCGAGCATGCTGATACGCATGGGTTCGCTCCTCGCGCTGATGACGGAAGGCGAAGCGTGGCACCGTGCTGTTTTGCAGTCAAGCGATTGTGGAACTTCCACCCTCTTGGTTTCGAAGCGCGCCGGCATGAATTCGGGAGGCGCCGCCGAATGAGGGGATTTGGAGAGATTTGCGACAAGCGCCAGCATCAATGCCAGACCAAAGCGCCGGTTCAGACTTCAAGCCACTCCTTGCGTATCTTCTTATTGGCGCTGAGGTCTTTGGGCGTGCCCTCGAATACGATGCTGCCGTGGCCCATGATGTAGAGGCGGTGGGAGATATTGAGGGCGATCGTCAGTTTCTGCTCGACCAGCAAGATCGAGACGCCGCGCTTGGCGATTTCCTCCAGCAGCTCGGCGACCTGTGTGGTCAGCATCGGCGCCAGCCCCTCGGTCGGCTCGTCGATCATAATCAATTCGGGGTCGCCCATCAGGGTGCGGCACATGGTCAGCATCTGCTGCTCGCCGCCCGACAGGGCGCCACCGGCGATATCGGCGCGCTGGCGCAGGTTGGGAAACAGCTCGAACATATCCTCGATCGTCCAACGGCTTTTCGCTTTGGGATCCTTGATGCCAAGCAGCAGGTTTTCGCGCGTCGTCAGAGTGGGGAATATGTCGCGATTCTCGGGCACATGGCCGAGACCGAGCCGGGCGATCTCGTGCGATTTCATTCCGGCGATCTCCCGGCCCTTGAAGGTGATCGAGCCCTGCGGCGTCACCTCGCCGATGATCGCCTTGATGGTCGTCGTGCGGCCAACCCCGTTGCGGCCGAGCAGGCCAACGATCTCGCCATTTCCGACGGTAAAATTTACGCCTTGCAATATGTGGCTCTTGCCATAGTAGGCGTGCAGGTCCCTGACCTCGAGCATCGCCGTCATGACGCATCGCCGAGATAGGCTTCCTGGACAGTCTTATTCTTGCGTATTTTGGCCGGCGTATCGGTGGCGATTATCTCGCCGTAGACGAGCACTGAAATACGGTCGGCGATGTCGAACACCACGCCCATATCGTGTTCGACCATGATCAGGGTCTTGCCTTCGGTGACCTTCTTGATCAAGGCGACGGCTTGCTCGGTTTCGCTGTGGCTCATCCCAGCGGTCGGCTCGTCGAGCAGAAGTACGCCGGCGCCGCAGGCCAGCGTGATCGCCAGTTCAAGCGCCCGCTGGTCGGCATAGGGCAGCATCGTCGCGGGAAAGTCGCGCTTGGTCAGCAGCCCCGTGCGCTCGAGCAGATCCTCGACCTTCTCGGTGATCGCGTGGCGCTTATTGATCGCGCGCCAGAAGGAATATTTTTCGCCGTCCGACCACAGCAGCCCGCAGCGGACATTTTCGAAGACGGTCATCATCGGAAAGACGTTGACGACCTGGAAGCTGCGCGCCAGTCCCATGCGGTTGATCGCGTGGGGAGTGAGGTTGGTGATCTCCCGGCCACGCAACGCGATGGTGCCCGAGGAAACCTCGTAGCGGCCGCTGATCAGGTTGAACAGCGTCGACTTGCCGGCGCCGTTGGGGCCAATGATGGCGTGGCGCTCGCCTTCGCGAACCTCAAGGTTCAGCCCGCGAATGATTTCGGTCGGCCCGAAGCTCTTGCGGACTTCCTTCATTTCGAGGGCGGAAGCTTGTCCGGCGGGTGTTGGCTGAGCGCCGGTCATCCGAGCACCTTCTCGGTCGCCCGCTTCATCGCTTCGCCGTAGCTGTCCTTGGCGCCGGGATAGGTAAGCCGGCAGAGATATATCCCCCCTCCCAGGATCGCCAGGCTCATCAACCACGGGATCACGTCGGCCGCATCGAAGGGGATCCAGAACAGGGTAATGGCAGTGCTAATGGCTTCCTCGGACGTCACGGCATGGGTCAGCTCGACGATACCGATGGCGCCGATGATGGCGACGATGGTCGCACCCACGGCCTTGGCATAGGGGCGGAAAAGCGTCTTCATCAAACGCCATTCGATGCGCCAGATACGTTCGTGAATCTGAATGACCCCTGCGATGCCGCCGCGCGAGAACATTACCACGGCCATGAAGAATAGCCCGATATAGACCGGCCACGCCTTCGAGACGTCGGTGATAAGCTTCTCGAGGCCGGTAATCGTCACCGCGCCGATGACCGGCCCGGCGAAATGGCCCGCGCCGCCGATATAAGCCATGAACAGGACCGCGCCCGAGCGCTCAAGCCCGACCATCTCGAAGCCGGCCTGCTCGAAGCTGATCGAATGCAGGGCCCCGGCGAGACCGGCGAAAAAGCCCGATATCGCGAAAACGAACCACCGTACATGCTGGGTGTTGTAGCCAACAAAGGCGACGCGTTCGGGATTGTCGCGCACGGCGTTGGAAATCCGCCCAAGCGGGGTTTTTGTGATCGCGTACATGGCAGCGACGGCGATCAGCCCCCAGAAGGCGATCAGGTAGTAGACGTGAATATCCTTGGTCCAGTCGACGAGGCCGAAGAACTCGGTTTCGTAGGCGCGGTTGGTCTGGATACCCTCCTCGCCGCCGAAGAAGGCGACCACGATCAGCACCATGGCCGAGACCAACTCGCCGAAGCCGAGCGAGATCATGGCGAAAATCGTCCCCGCCCGCCGGGTCGAGACGTAGCCGACCGCAAGCCCAAAAATCAGGCCGACCAGACCTCCGACCAGTGGCAGGAGGGAAATCGGGATGGTGATCCACGGATCGTCCGACATTGCCTCGATGATATGGACGACGCTGAAGCCGGCGAGCCCGAAATAGATTGCATGGCCGAAAGACAGCATTCCCCCCTGGCCGAGCAGCATGTTGAAGGCCAGCGCGAAAACTATGGCGACGCCGATTTGGCTTAACACCGTCCGCGCCGCGCCGCCGGGCAGTAACCAGGGCAGCAGGAAAATCAGGGCGATGGCGATCAGCCAGACCGAATAACGGCGTGCGAATTCCGCCATATTACGTGTCCCTCTGACCGAACAGGCCGCGGGGGCGGAAGATCAGAACCAGCACCAGCAGGAGATAGGGCAGGACCGGCGCCAACTTGGCGGTCGAGAGACCGACCAGGTCAGCCATGATCCCATCGACGGCATCGATATCGACCCCGACGGCCGCGAACAGCCAACCGAACTTGAGGTCGAGGGAGATCGACAGATCATTGAGGATGCCGATGAATATCGAGGCAATCAGCGCTCCGTTCAGCGATCCCAAGCCGCCGATGACGATGATTACGAAGACGATGGGGCCAAGCTGGATGGCCATCGCCGGCTCGGTGCCAAGCACGTTGCCGCCGATTACCCCGCCGACCCCGGCCAGCGCGCAACCGGCCCCGAAGACCCACATGAAGACCTTAGGGACGTCGTGGCCAAGCTGGGCGGTCGTGTGGGGATGGGTCAGGGCAGCGCGGATAATCATGCCGACGCGGGTCCGGGTCATCATGTAGAACAGCCCGGCAAAAATACCGACCGCGACGAGCAGCATAAAGAGACGATAGAAATTGTAGTTGAGCCCGCGCCAAGTGAAGGCGGCGAAGTTCAAGAGCTCGGGGATCTCATAGTTTTTGTTGACCTTGCCGAAGAACATCTGCACCAGCTCCTCGATCAGGAGGAACAGGCCAAAGGTGAACAGAAGCTCGGCAACGTGACCGAAGCGGTGGACGTAGCGCAGCCCGTAGCGCTGGATCAGCCCGCCGATAATACCGACCATAGCCGGCGCGACCACGAGGGCGATTAGGAAACCAAAAAGCTCGCCGCCGGACCCGCCAAGTATCGTCGAGAAGACGGCCGACAACCCGCCGGTCAGGTAGTAGGCGAAGTAGGCGCCGAGCATGAAGAACGCCGCATGGGCGAAGTTGAGGATGCCCATCATGCTGAAGATCAACGTCAGCCCACTCGATAGCATGAACAGGAGCATGCCGTAGAGGACGCCGTTGAAGACGCTGAAGATGACCGATTCCAAGGCTATTTCCCCCGGGAGCTTGGACGATCCGGCGACAAAGCCGTTCTAGCGAGCGGCCCGGACTGTCTAAAGCCCGGGCCGCGCCGCCAGCCGATTTCTTTTCTTGGTTACGCTTTTGGACGCTTCATCTTACATGGGGTTGGCAAAGTTACGTCGCTCACCGGAACACGCGTCGTGGTCCGCCAGCCGATGCCAAAATTTTTGTTGTTGTAGATGAACGGTACCTTGGCCTTGGTGGTCATTTGCGAGACCAGCAGCGGGAAGTGGATCTGGTGATCCTTGGCCCGCATGACCGCCATGCCGAGCGGACCGTTGTTGACGCTCACGCCTTCGAGCGCGTAGGCAACTTTGATCGGATCGCCCGAGCCGGCCTTGTTGATCGCCTTGACCAGCATTTCGAACACGACGCGGTAGCGATCGGAATACCAGCTCGATCCGTACAGCTTGAGGTAGGCGGCCGACAGGCGCTTGACCCGCGCCGGCAGCGCAGTGTTCTCGTGGTGCTCGGTGATCTGCTTGATACGCACCGAAAGTCCCGCCTTGGGTCCGTAGCCGGCGATCGAGCTCGTGATACCGCCATAGATCGTGTAGAACTGGACCTTCAGCCCCGAAGCCGCCGCTGCCTTGACGAAGCGCACGAGGTCAGGACCCCAATTGCCGGTCAGCACTGTATCGGCGCCGGAATTCTTAATCTTGGCGATATAGGGGGTGAAGTCCTGGACCTTGCCGAAGGGCACGATCAACTCATTGCCGACGATGGTGATTTTCTTGGCGCGTTCCTTGATCAACCGGACTGCCGCCGCGCGGACCGACTTACCGTAGGCGTAGTTCTGGTTGATCATGTAGACCTTCTTGACCCCGCGGTCGGCCTTCATGCCGGTGACCAGCCCGGCCACCTTCATGTCGACATTGGCGTCGAAGCGGAAGTGCCAAAACGAGCACAGCTTGCCGGTGAATGCCGTCGTCACCGCCGAGTGGTTGAGATAGAGGACCGGTTTATCGGGATTGCGCTGGTTGTGCTTGTTGAGGAACTTGATGATGTTGATGGCGTGGTTCGAGCCGACGCCCTGGGCTACGATGCGAATATTCTGGTCGATCGCGCTCTTAAGCTGCTGGATGGTGCGCTCGGCGATCATGGCGTTGTCGAGGGCAACGACTTCGATCTTGTGCCCGTCCTTCAATCCGCCATTATTGGCGACATTCGCGGCGAGAAATTTCCACTGCCGCAACACGTCTGTGCCGATCGCCGCGACACGGCCGGAGAAAGGCTCGATCAGGCCGATCTTGATAGTGTCTGACGCTATCGCCGGTTGAAACGCCATCAGCGTGGACAGCGCGGTGACAGCGTAGAGCGAATGTTTCAACGTCATGTTTATCCTCCCTGTTGAGCGCGCGGGCCGGATCAGCATTGCGCGCAGGTCATGGGCGATATACCTCGCCTTCTGTGTCACATCGAACCGCCAGCAGACGGGCGGCCTATTTGTAACGTCTATGGCCAATTACAATACAAAGGCGTGAGGGCTGCAAGGCTTTACATTTGGTTTCCGTTTTACATCTCTGTTCGGCGATAAGGTCGGCGCTCGAATTGCAGGTTGCGAGGCGGGGGCTTCCCGGAGTACCTGATGGGACCAAATTCCAAGACATGAACGATGAAGACAGGGGGGCATTGTTATGGCCACGGTCAATTACGAGGTGCGGGACGGGATCGCCATCCTGACCCTCGACAATCCGCCGGTGAACGGCCTCGGGGCCGGGGTCCGCACGGCCTTCAAGGCGAATTACGAAAAGGGTGCGGCCGACGATGCAGTCAAGGCTATCGTCATCGCCGGGGCCGGGCGGATGTTCTGCGCCGGCGCCGATATTGCCGAATTTGGCAAGCCCGCGCCCAAGGGCACGCCCGCGTTGCAACCAGTCCTCGACCAGATGGAGGCCGGCGCCAAGCCCGTCGTCGCCGCTATCCATGGTGTGGCGCTGGGCGGCGGGGCCGAGGTCGCGCTGGCCTGCCATTTCCGGGTCGCCCAGAAGGGCAGCCGCTTCGGCCTGCCCGAGGTTACCCTCGGCATCATTCCCGGCGCCGGCGGCACCCAGCGACTGCCGCGCCTGATCGACGTGAAGGAAGCGCTTACGATAATCACCAGCGGTCGTCCCCTATCTGCCGACAAGGCCAAGGCATTGGGTGCGATCGATGAGGTTGTCGAGGACGACGTACTGGATGCCGCTATCGCTTTTGCTCGGAAACTCATCGCCGATGGAACCAAGCCGCGCCGCTGCAGCGAACAGACGGCGAGCATCGAAGTGGCGCGTAAAAACAGCGCGCTGTTCGGCGATTTCCGTAAATCCATGGCCCGCCGTAACCGCGGCCTCGAGGCACCCTTCGCTGCCGTCGATTGCGTCGAGGTGGCGGTCAACAAATCCTTCGAAGACGGGCTGAAGATCGAGCGCGAGACCTTTAAGAAGCTGGTCGCCTCCGATCAGTCGAAGGCCCTGCGCTACGCCTTCTTCATTGAGCGCGAGGCGACCAAGATCGACGGCGTACCCAAGGACACGCCGGCGTTCGATGTCGAGGAGGCCGGCGTCATTGGTTGCGGCACCATGGGCGGCGGCATCGCCAGGAGTTTGGCCAGTGCGGGCATCGCGGTGACCATATTGGATACCGACGAAGCGGCCCTGAAGCGTGGCATGAAGACCATTTTTGACAATTACGACGCGAGCGTCGCCAAAGGCCGCCTTTCCAAGGATGACATGGAGGAGCGGATCGGGCGCATCAACGGCACCACGGAAATGCACGATCTCGAAGACGTGGATATCGTCATAGAGGCAGCGTTCGAAGATATGGCGGTCAAGAAAGACCTGTTCGGCAAGCTCGACAAAATTGTCCAGCCCGACGCCATTCTCGCAACCAATACCTCGACCCTCGATATCGACGAGATTGCTGCGGCAACCAATCGCCCAGAGCAGGTCGTCGGCACGCACTTCTTCAGCCCAGCCAACGTTATGCGGCTGATGGAGAATGTGCGCGGGGAAAAATCCTCAAAGAAGACGCTTGCCACGGTGATGAAGCTGTCCAAAAAAATGGGCAAGGTCGGGGTCATGGTCGGGGTATGCTTCGGCTTCGTCGGCAACCGCATGCTCTACGCATATTCGAGGCAGTCCAATTTTTTGATCGAGGAAGGCGCGCTGCCCCAGGACGTCGACAAGGTTATCTATGGGTTCGGCTTCCCGATGGGGCCGTTCGCCGTCGGCGATCTCGCCGGGCTCGATATCGGTTATGCCATCCGCAAGGCAAACCCCGCGCTGCGACCCGAGGGCAAGCGCTACTCGCCGATCGCCGACCGGCTCGTCGAGCTGGGCCGCAAAGGCCAGAAGACCAATGCCGGTTGGTACCGATACGAGGAAGGCAAGCGCACGCCTCTGCCCGATCCCGTGGTTGAGCAGACGATCCTCGATGTCTCCAAGGAGCTCGGCATCGAGCGTCGCAAGATCTCCGAGGAAGAGATCCTGCAGCGCTGCCTCTATCCGATGATCAACGAGGGCGCCAATATCCTCGAAGAGGGCATCGCCCAGCGGGCCTCCGACATCGACGTGATCTGGCTCTACGGCTACGGTTTCCCGCGCTTCCGGGGCGGGCCGATGTTCTATGCCGACCAGATTGGCTTGAAGAAAATCTACGACGTTATGTCCAAGCTCTACGACACCCACGGCGACTGGCTCGAACCCGCGCCGCTCCTCAAGGAGCTGGCCGGAAAGGGCAAGGGGTTTGCCGATTATGCCAAATAAGGGAGATTGATATGCGTGAAGCCGTCATCGTTTCCACCGCACGGACGCCGATCGGCAAGGCCTTCCGCGGCGCCTTCAACGATACCCAGGCCCAGGAGCTCGGTGCTCACGCCATCAAGCACGCGGTCGAGCGCGCCGGCGTGGAGCCGGCCGAGATCGAGGATGTGATCATGGGCGCCGCCCTCCAACAGGGCACGACCCACTCGAACGCCGCGCGGCAATGCGCGATCCGCGCCGGTCTGCCCGACACGGTTCCGGGGATGACCATCGACCGCCAATGCTCATCTGGCATGATGGCGATCGGCACCGCGGCCAAGCAGATCATTGACGACGGTATGCAGGTCGCGGTTGGGGGCGGGCTGGAATCGGTATCGCTGGTCCAGAACGAC
>JAPULJ010000173.1 GCA_027295145.1 Alphaproteobacteria bacterium
GAACAGCGTCCAGCCCAATGGCTGCGGCAGGACGATCAGAGTGATCGGCGTATAGGTCCCGGCGATCAGCAGAAATATCGATATATGGTCGAGAACCAGCAGCACCCGCTTGGTCGAGCGATGCCAGACCCCGTGATAGAGCGAGGAGAAGAGAAAGGCGAGGAACAGGGTGGCACCGTAGATGGCGACGCTGGTCACCGCTTTGGCATTGTCGGTGTACGCGGCGAGGACAACCAATAACGCCAACCCCGCAGCCGCCAGGACCGCGGCGACACCGGCGACGACCGCGTTGGCCAGCTCCTCGTAGATGGTTTCGCCGCCGTGCTCGATGGCGCGCTTGATGTAAACGGCTCGCCGTGCACGGGTCAGTTTTTGCAGCAGACGATGACCGATGCTGCCGATCCGTCGGGGATCCTGACGCTGCGCTGTTCGTGCTCGATCCATCTGTCGCCGTCGCCAGTACGATCAAGTTCAAGAGTCAAATTTAGCGATTGGACTCGCCGAATGCGAGTGCCGATCGGTATCTCGGGACTCATTTCACGAGATCACTACATTTTCCCGATTATCGACCGGCCGGTCTGTGGCGAGAGATCGAAGGCCCGGCGGCGGTGGTTGGTGCGCCTCTCGTGCCTCACCTCTGGTTCTTGAAGGCGGCCAAGATCTCCGCCCCGGTCGCCGACCAAACGCCGTCGTGGCCCATGATGTGCGCGAGCGCCCGCTTAAGCGCCTTGATGCGGTGCGGCTGGCCCGACATCCAGGGATGGATGGTGATTGCCATGATGCGCCCGCCTTCCCTTTCCGATTCGCCATAGAGCACGTCGAATTGGTCGCAGACCTGAGCCACGAAGTCGTCCTCGGAGTGGTGGTTCTGGAGCATGATGGTCTGGTCGTCGATCTCGTAAGAATGCGGCATCGAGTGGATCTGCCCGTGCTTGGTTTCGAGCGCGTAAGGCATGTCGTCGTTGATCCAGTCGCAGACATACTCAATGCCCTCGGCGGCGATGAGGTCGAGAGTGTTGGCCGATTCCGACTTGGCTGGCGACAGCCAGCCGGTAACCTTCTGCCCGGAAGCCTCTCGCAGAGTCTTGAGAGCCTTGCGCACGAGCTTGCGCTCGTCGGCCGCCGCCAGCCCTCCGTGGTGCAGCGCCCCCATGTCGACGCCGTGGGCAATGATCTCCCAATTGCGGCGCCTGACCTCCTCGATCAGCAGGGGATAGCGTTCGGCGACCCTCGAGTTGATCGCGACCGAGGCCTTAATGCCAAGCTCGTCCAGCACCTTCATCACGCGGAATATGCCGACCCGGTTACCGTAGTCGCGAAGCGTGTAGTGGCGCAGATCGGGGTAGGGGGTGACCATGCCTCCCGGCGCCTTGAAGGGCTTGGCCGGCTGGTTGAGAGGGAAGAATTCGAGCGCCGGCACCACCCACAGAGCCACCCGGGCGCCCTCCGGCCAGCTCACGGGCTTCCGTTTCTGCAGGATCGACCACTCGTAGCGGTCCTGGTCCATACCGTAGCGCCGCTTGGGATATTCGAGATATTCCTTTGGCAGCGTCAAATTCCAGAGCCCCCCTTGCGCGCGGCGATGTCGGCCAGCGCGGTGTCATAGTGGTGCTCGTTGTACCACTCAGCGATCTCGCGCCCGGTCGTCAACCAAACGCCATCGTGGCCTGTGATGTACTCCAGGGCCTCGGCCAGGGCGCCGATGCGGTGGGGCTGGCCGACGGCGTATGCGTGCAAGGGTATGCACATCACCGTGCCCGACCCGGCCCCCTCCTCATAGAGCTGGTCGAAGTTGGCTTTGAGTTTGTCGGCATAGCTGCGCGGCGGCTGGAGGTTGACGTTGTAGACGATGATGTCGTTCATCTCGAGGGAATAGGGGATCGAGATGAATCGGCCCTGTCGGACCGTTACCGGCTGCGGCTGGTCGTCGCAGAACAGGTCACAGGTGTAGAGAATCCCGTACTCAGCGAGCAGGTCCATGGTTCGCTCGGTGTGCGTCAGGGCCGGAGCTAGCCAGCCGGCGACGCGCTGCCCAGTGTGCTTCTCCACGGTTTCGAGTGCATCTTCGATGATGGCGCGTTCCTGGGCTTCGTCCATGTCGTAGCAGTAGCGCGTGTTGTAGATGCCGTGGGAGAAGAACTCCCAGCCGCGATTTTTGCACTCTTCGATGATCTCGGGATGGTGCTCGCACACAGCCACATTGAGCGAGACACTGCCGCGCACTCCATATCGATCGAGCACCTCCATCATGCGCCAATGGCCGGCGCGATTGCCGTAGTCGCGCTGGGCGTAGGGTAGAATTGCGGGATAAGGGCGCGGCCAGGCAACACGTTTGGGACTGGCCGGCGGGTCGATCTCATAATACTCTATGTTGGGAGCCACCCACAGGGCAACCCGCGCGCCGTTTGGCCAAGTCAGCTTGGGGCGGTCGAGGTAGGGCCAGTAGTCGTAAAGGCCCGGATCTTCCTTCTCCATGATGGGCACTCGTCTTGTTGGTCGGGCGGTCAGTTGGCGGGGTGGTAGCTGTTCAGATATTCGACCACCTCGTCCGCGGCCACCACGTCGGCGTATTTCACCACCATGTCGTAGAGGTTGGCGAAATGCGGGCTCTCGTGCTTGTCGGCGACGCACTCCTCGGCGACCACCGTACGATAGCCGTGGGACAGACTGTCGACGCAGGTGGCGCGCACGCAGCCGCTGGTCGAGCCGCCGGTCAAAATCAAGGTGTCAACCCGGTGCCACACCAGGAGCGATTGCAGGTTAGTCTCGTGAAAAGCCGAGGCCATGCGTTTGTTGATGATGACGTCGCGGACGTGATCGATCTCGAGGCGGTCGTCGAATTCACCACGCCGTGAGCCCACTTTTATGTTCTGGAGGGAATCAGGCGTATCGGTGCGGGTTCCCCAGATCCCGCAATCTTCGCCCGATTCCATGTAGGCGACGTGGGTCCAGACCACGGGAAGGTTTTTCGATCGCGCAAGATTAGAAATCTGATTGACGTAATCGAGTTGCTTCTGGTGGGTCTCGTAAGCGGTCTTGAACTCGCCGACCAGCGTGTACGCCTTCTGCAGATCGATGTTGACGATTGCCGGCTTACGGCCAAAACTAAAACGCGGCCGGGTCGGATTGGCCTTGATATCCTCGTACATCTGTCGCGCGGTCTTGTCAGATTTCTCCATTCTCAATCTCCATTAATTGTCTCACAAGCCCGTTTGGGATCAGTCCTCCGCGCCCTCGTAGCGCTTACCCACCGCCAGCATGTCCGCCGTGCCGATCAGCTCCTGAAGCTCGGCGAAATCGAGCATGGATTGGCGTAACGGGCCGGTGGTGCCATGCTCGCGCAGGCTGGCGAAGTAGCCGCGCAGGTTCTTGGCTACCGCGCGGACAGTGCCGCCGGGAAAGATGACAAGCGAGAATCCTATTTCCTGAAGCGTTTCCGCCCCCAAGGCAGGCGTCTTGCCGCCCTCGACCATATTGGCCATCAGCGGGATGTCCGGCCCTAGCCGTTCGACAATCACACGCATGTCCTCGACCGAGGCCGGCGCCTCCACGAATAGCACATCGGCGCCCGCCTCGTGGTAACGCGCGGCACGTTCCAGTGCAGCCTCGAACCCCTCGACCGCAATGGCGTCGGTGCGGGCGATGATGAGCATCGCCTCGCTGGCCCGCGCATCGAGCGCCGCCTTGATCTTGCCTTCCATCTCGCCGCTCGGAACTAGCCGCTTGTCGTCGAGGTGCCCGCAGCGTTTGGGTGTGATCTGATCCTCGATTTGTATCGCCGAGGCGCCGAGCCGCTCGAACAGCTTGACCACGCGCATGACGTTGAGCGCGTTACCAAAACCGGTATCTGCATCAACAATGAGTGGAATGGTGATGCGCTCGCGGATCGCCGCCAAGGTTGCCGCGACCTCGTCCATGCCGACGAGCCCGACATCCGGCCGTCCGAGTCTCGCATAGGCGATCGAGGCACCGGAAAGGTATGCGGCGCTGAACCCTGCCTCCTCAATGAGCAGAGCGGTGAGTGCATCGTAACAGCCAGGCGCCACCAGGATTTCCGGGGCGGCAAGCAGGCGGCGCAGGCTGCTGCCAGCCCCTGTCGGCGCGAGGTTCATGCGGCCTGTCCTTTCAGCTTCTTTTCGAGATGGGGCAGCAGCCCGCCATCGGCGATCATTTCCAGCAGGTGCTCGGGGATCGGCGCGCAGGCGAGGTGCTCTACACTGTTGACAATGACGATCTTTCCGGCGCCCGGATCGACCTCCAGCGCTTGCCCCGCCTTAATCCTTCCAGCCTCGGCGCAGACCAGCACCGGCAGGCCCAAATTCATGGCGTTGCGGTAGAAAATACGGGCGAAGGATTTTGCGATCACTGCGCCGACGCCAAGCTCGATCAACGCCGCCGCCGCCTGCTCGCGCGACGAGCCGAGCCCGAAATTCTCGCCGGCGACGACGATATCGCCCGCCGCGACGCGCGAAGCGAAACCTGCATCGATGGCTTCGAGGCAGTGCTTCGCCATCTCTTCGATCGGTGCTTTCAGATAGGTTCCCGGCGCCAGCGCGTCGGTATCGATACTGTCGCCGAATACCCATGCCTTGCCGCGGATGGTTGTCACGCTGCCTTCTCCACCAACATCGCGCGCGGGTCGGTGATGCGGCCGGTGACGGCGGAAGCGGCCACCGTGTACGGCGAAGCGAGGTAGACAAGTGATCCCGGGTGCCCCATGCGTCCCTTGAAGTTTCGCGCCGTCGCCGAGATACACACCTCGCCATCGGCCAGTAACCCAGCGCCGAGCCCAGCACAGGCGCCGCACCCGCTGGGCATCAGAATGGCCCCGGCCTCGGTCAGCGCGGCGAGCGTGCCGTCGGCAGCAGCGCCAGCGGTTACCCGTACCGAGGCCGGCGCGACCAGCAGCCTCGTGCCGCGCGCCACACTGCGCCCGCGCAGTATTTCGGCGGCCATGTGGAGGTCCGATAGCTTGGCCCCGGTGCAGGCGCCGATATAGGCTTGGTCGATGGCGACATCGTCGATATCACCGACATCGCCAGCATTTTCCGGACTGTGCGGGGCCGCTACCTGGGGGGCCAGCGCACCAGCATCGAAACGGTGTGTCGCTTCGAATTCGGCGTCGTCGTCGCTTTGCCAAGCGGCCGCGTCGTCATCAAGTCGCGCACCGGCTTCGCGCAGATAGGCGAGCGTCGTCTCATCGGGGGCGATGAGGCCGACCTTGGCGCCGAGCTCCGCCGCCATGTTGGAAAGCACCATGCGCTCCTGCATCGACATGCCAGCGATTGTGCTGCCGGTGAATTCGATGGCCTTGTAATTGCCGACCGCCATGCCGAGGGAGCCGCACAGCTTCAGCATCATGTCCTTGGCGCAAGCGCCGAGGCCGAGCCCGCCGTGCCATTCGATGCGGATGGTCGGCGGCACCTTGACCCATATCTCGCCGGTCGCCAGGACGCCAGCCATTTCAGTTGCGCCAATGCCCATCATAAAGGCGCCGAACGCCCCACCCGTCGTTGAGTGCGAATCGCCGCCGGCGATGAACATGCCGGGGCGCAAGTGTCCACGCTCGGGCAACACGATATGGCAGATACCCTGCATGTCGTGGAAGTTCTCGACGCCCTCGTCGGCGACC
This sequence comes from Alphaproteobacteria bacterium, assembly GCA_027295145.1. Classification (GTDB taxonomy): domain Bacteria; phylum Pseudomonadota; class Alphaproteobacteria; order JAPULJ01; family JAPULJ01; genus JAPULJ01. Next base: position 5,633 of record JAPULJ010000173.1, read on the forward strand.
CATCGCCGTGTCAGATCGAGGATCGCCGCGCTCTCGGCATCGATGGCGGGGACGTAGTGATCGGTGATGACGACGAGCTTGGATGGATCCCAAACCTTGGCACCCAGTCGTTCGAGCATCGGCCCTACACGCCGTGGCCCGCTCGAATCGTGAACCATCGCCAGATCGACCTTCGCCGTCACGATCTCGCCCGGGCGGGCCTTGTCCTGGCCGCAGGCGCGGGCGCAGAGCTTCTCCGCCAGGGTCATGGCCATGGGTGGACCCAACTCATACGGCGGGCGACCAGATCTTGCGATCGCCCCCCTCGATGCGGTTCAGCGTCATCTGGTACTGGTAGCGGTCAGGGCGATAGAGCCCGGTGATGTATTCGACCGCGTTGCCATCCTGGTCGTAGACGGTGCGGCTGATGCGCAGCAACGGCGCGCCAACTTGGACGCCCAGCAGTGGGGAGATGCGGGCGTCGGCGAGAGTTGCGGTTAGGGTCTGGCGGGCCGAGGAGACGACGACTCCGCAGCGTTCGAGCAGGCCGAGCAGGGGCAGGCTGGCCAGATCGCCGCGGCTGTAGGAACGCCCGATGCCGGCAGGCACATGGGTGGTGAGGTGGGAGAAGGGCTCGCCCTCGAGGCTGCGCACGCGAACCGCGCGTTGGACTTCTTGGCCGGTGTCGCAGCCGAGCGCCCTGGCAACACGATCGGAGGCCGGGACGTAGTCGAACGAGATCAGCCGGACACTGGTTTTCAGCCCCATTTGCAGGAGGTTCTCAAGCAAGCCCTCGACCGAGGATTGCACCGGCGCGGTCGCCGCTTCGTAGCGCACGACCGTACCTCGGCCGCGTTCGCGACTGACCAGTCCGTCGGCGGCAAGCTCGTTGAGCGCGCGTTTCGCCGTGACCCGGGAGACCCCATAGGCGTGCGTCAACTCGAGCTCGCTCGGCAGGATTGCACCGTTGGCGTAGCCGCCATTGACGATTTCGTCGCGCAGGATAGTGTAGATCTGGTGGTAGAGCGGCGTCGGTTGCCGCGCATCGATGCGCTCACCACTGGGCCCGGGCGCCTGTTTGCCCTTCCGGCGGGGACGTTCGCCAGCGGTCACCACGGCTTTTTCGATCTGGGTCAAACCCCGACGCTCCCTTAAAATCCGGGCCTTCATCACCAATATTCAAATGGTATATTTGCATATCATTTGAAGCTTCGCTAGCCTCGATATCCCGGCCGACGCAGCGACCGGTCTCATCTCCTGCGACGCTTGGGAGTCCCGATGAAAGCGGTCCAATTTCACGAATATGGCGGCCCCGAGGTCGTGTCGCTGGCCGATATTCCGGCTCCCGCACCGGCCCCTTCGGAAGTCCTGGTGAGCATCGTTTCGGCCAGCGTCAATCCGATCGATTGGAAGATGCGGGCGGGGCTGGTGCGTGAATATTTCGATGTCGCGCTGCCCCATGTGTTGGGGCGCGACTTCTCGGGAGTCGTCCGCGCGGTGGGCGAGGACGTCGAGGGGATTGCTATCGGTGATGAGGTCTTCGGCGTTGCCGATGCGATGCGCCAGGGCACTCACGCCGAAGCCATCGCGATCGATGCGGGACTGCTCGCGCGCAAGCCGGAGGCGATCGATCACGCCGAGGCGGCGGCACTGGGGGCAACCGGGATGACGCTGATCGCGGCATTCGAGGACGCTGCTTCGATCGCGCACGGCCAGAAAGTTCTGATACACGGTGGTGCCGGCGGACTCGGGCATCTTGCCGTCCAGTATGCAAAGCACCGGGGCGCCGAAGTGATTGTCACCGCTGGCAAGGCTAATCACGAATTCGTCCGTGCCATGGGCGCTGGCCAGGTCATCGACTACACAAGCTGCGATTTCGCCGAGGTGGTGAGCGGGTGCGATCTGGTACTCGACACCATCGGCGGCGAGGTCCACAAGCGTTCACTGGCGGTGATCAAGCCTGGCGGCATCCTGGTCTATGTCACCGCGCAACCGATCCCGCCATACGCCGTCCGCGAGAATATATCGGTCTTGCGAGCACCAGTCAGGGGCGGGCGCGCAGTCTTCGAGCGCCTCGCCGAATTGGTCTCGCAAGGGGTTCTGGTCCCGGCGATCGAGCGCCGTTTTCCGCTGGCCGAGGCGCCGGCGGCCTACGCGCTTAGCGAGACCGGCCACGCGCGCGGCAAGATCGTCCTCGAGGTCTAAAACTTCACCCAGGGCAGCCAGGTGGCGATCCCGGGAAAGATGATGATCAGCGCGACCAGCAGCATGGCGCACGCCATGAACGGGATCGCGGCGAGGCAGATTTCGCTAAATTTCGTACCCTTGGGCGCCACCCCCTGCATGACGAACAGCAGCAATCCGAAGGGCGGCGTGGTGAAGCTGATCTCCATCGCCAGCAGCATGATCACGCCGAACCAGATCTGGGTGACATCCAACGGCAGTCCGAAATTGAGCGTTTCGATGACCGGGAAGAAGATCGGCACGGTCAGCAGCATCATCGCGAGTTGGTCCATGAACATGCCGAGCAACAACAGGATCCCGAACATCATCAGCAGCATGACGTAGCCTGAGACGTCGAAGCTGGTGACCCATTTGATCAGTGCATCGCTGGCCCCCGAAGCGGCGAGCACGTTGGCGAAAAGCGAAGAGCCGAGCAATATCATCAGCGCGATGATGGTGACCCGCCCCGCGCCCCACAACGACTTCCAGATGCCGCGCGCGAAAACGGCGTTTCTTTCGAAAAGCGTGCCCTCGTGCAGATGATCGTGAAGCGCGTCGGTGAAGCGCCCGAACGCCGGTGTCACTGGCCTCAGGAGAAATCGGAGCGGCGAAGTGACCGCGAGCACCAGCCCCGCCAGCAACGCGAAGACGAGGCGCGGCAGCAAATGGAGGGTTAAAGCGAGCCAGTATCCGACACCAGCATCGTCCGAGGCTGCGATCGCGGCAGCGCGCCTCCGCGCTTCGAAGCGGGCCCGGATCGTCTCTACCAATGGCGGGATGTAGTTGAAAATGACGGCCAGGATCAGTACGCCGACCGAGCCGTAGGCGGCTGCCTCGGAGGGTGTTGCGATGCCGCCCATGATAAGGCCGATGACCATCGCGATGATCGATACCATCGGCAGGATATCGCGCACCAACAGGATGAGGCGGGTGCGATAGGGGACGAAATCAACGTCGTAGGCCGGTGCCAAGTCGGGATTGATGGTGACGCGGACGAAGATCATCACGGTATACATCAAGGCCAGCACCACGCCTGGAACGATACCGGCGATCAGCAGTTTGCCGATATCGATCTCGGCGATGGTACCGAGCAGAACCGCCAGCGCCGACGGCGGGATCAGCATGGCGAGACCGCCGGTGCCGAGGATCGGGCCGATCGACATGCTCTTCTTGTATCCGCGCTTGGTCATCTCCGGGACCATCAGCGTGCCGAGCAGCGCGGTCGAGCCCATTGAAGAGCCCGACAGTGTAGCCAGCGCAGTCCCGCCGGCGATGGTTACGTAGGAGAGCCGTGCCGGAACCCTGCCCATCAGCAATTCGACCGCGTTGAACATGCGGTTGGCGAGCCCGGTGTGAAAAAACAACTCGCCCATCAAAAGGAACATGGGGATCGGCACGATCGCGAAGATCGAGAGATTGGAGAAGGCGTTGTCGGTAAGCTGGAAGACGCTGGCCTGGAGATTTGCATCGAAACTGCCAAAGCGCCCATAGATCAGGTAGGCGGTGACCGTGCACACGATGACAAACGCGATCCCTACGGGAAAGCCGATGAACATCAGGATCAGGATCGAGCCCAGGAGAGCCAGGAGGATCCAGTACCACTCCATCTAACGATCGTCGGCCAGATCGCGCTGGTGTTCTTTGAGCTCGATACGGTCGCTCGCCACCCCTGCGATGCCGACATGCATCGGCTCTTCGGTAAAGACAAGGCGGAGAAACTCGACGCCCATCATGAAGAAACCGACCGGAAATGATATCGTGCTGACCCAGAGCGGAATGTTGAACTGGGCGCGCATTTCGTCGAAAGCCATGGTGTCGCTCCAACGCTCGACGAATAGCTGCCACGTATACCAGGTCCACACGAAACAGACCGCCGCGCAGGCAATCACGATACCCCGCGAGAGTATCCGGCGTGCTCTATCCGGGATCGCCGCGGTCAGGAGCTCGATGTAGATGTGGGCCCGCTGGCGGATCATCCAGGGTGAGCCAAGGAACAGAATGAAGATGAACCCGTACTCGATCGCGATGTTGGCGTAAGGTGAGTAGGACCAGCCGGCGGCGCGGAATATCGTCGTGTAGACGATCAGCACCACGATCATGCCGACATAGACCGCCGCGATGGCCATGAGCAGCCACAGCAGACGCTCCCACAGCCGATCAAGCGCCTTGAGAAGTGCCATTGCCTGCGCCAATGCTTCGATCCCGGGGCCACCGGCCCCGGGATCTCGTAAACCAAGCTTGTGCGCCTATTCCCGGTAGGCGGCGCGCAGCTGGGTCGCTATGTCGGTACTGCGGCCCGCCTTTTTCAGGCGGTCGATCATGCGCTTGTAGGCGGAGTCGACGGCCAGATTAACATAGGCCTTGGGGTTGGGCACCGTGTAGAACTTCATGCCCTCGGCCATCAGAGTCTTGCGCTCGGCGGCGGCAAGGCCCATGAGCTTTGCACGCGCGTAATCCTCATGCTCGATTATGGTCGTCTGGAGAAGTTTTTGCGCCGCGGGGTTGAGCGACTTCCACTTCTTGAGGTTCATGATCCAGCCGATGTCAGTCTGGAAAAACTCAGGCTCGACCGCATGCCTCAGAAATTTGTCCCACTTCAGACCCTTGATTCCGATCGTCGCCCAGGCGGCCGCATCGACAACGCCCTTCTCCAGTGCCGAATAGGTTTCGGTCGCGCGGAAGGTGTGGGTGGTGGCTTTCATGGCGCGGAAAAAGGCGCCATAGATCGGGTTGTCGCGCAGCTTCACACCGGAGAAGTCGATCAGACCATTGGCGCTGAACTTCGGCGGTTTCTTCATGTAGATGCGAAAACGTCCGCCCGCCGCGGTCCAGCCCAGATACTTCAGTTTGAAGTGCTTCTGGTGCAGGCCGTCCAGCAGCTTCATGCCGCCATTGGCACGAACCTTCGATGGAGAAGAATTCGAGGTCGCAACCGCCTCGGCCTCAGGGAGGCCACGCGCATAGAATGCGGCCGGGGTGCAGGCGATATCGACGCGCCCCGCCCGAACCGCGGGCGGCTGCTTGAACATGCCGATCGAGTTAAACGGCAATATCTTGATGCTCACGACGCCTTTGCCGCGGGTATTGATCTTCTTCACTAGCTCCTTGCATAGCTTTGTGTAGATCAGGAAGTCGGGGAACGGATTAACGAGCGTCAGTTCGGTTGCGGCGGCGTTGGCCGACCCCGATGACGCTCCGATCACAGCCGCGGCGCCTGCGGCCAGCATGATCGTTTTTAGATTTGTTTTCACTATTGCCTCCCTAGCAGTGTTGGTACTTCTCGGTCTGATTCTGTCGATCGCTCCCTACCGCTCGCGCCGTTATTTGCGAGCAAAACCGGCCGCGCGAAGCGATTTCGCTGTGAATCGGCGCAGAAAGGCTCGGTTTTCATTGCGAGCTCAAATGGTATAATGACATATCATTTGCGGGGTGGCGAGTCGAAAGCGACAGCTCGTAGAACCGGTGGGTCAGCCCGATGCAGGCTGCGCCCATACGGAATATTCTCGAAGGAGGCGAATATGCCGGTGGTAACGATCACCCTCATCAAGGGCTACGCGGAAGAGGTCAAGACCGGCCTCGCCGAGCGTTTGACCGACGCCGTGCGGGCGTGCATTGCCGCCCCACTCGACGGCATCACAGTGCAGATCAACGAGGTTGCGCCATCGGGCTATATGCGTGGACGCGTCGCCCGCAAACCGGGCGCGCCGGTTCGCGATGCGGCGGCGGTGGTGCGCGACTTTCTGGCAACGATGGAGGCGCGCGACTTGAAGAAAGCCCAAAGCATGCTGGCGGATGAATTCACCATGGTATTTCCTGGCACCCCCCCGATGCGAGAGTTGGATGAATTGATCGCCTGGGCCAAGGACCGCTACACCCAAGTCGCCAAGAGTTACGAGCGTTTCGATGTCGCCCCCGGCCCCGATAGCGTTGCCGTGTATTGCTTCGGCACACTGCATGGCGAATGGCTCGACGGGCGCACCTTCGAGGGCATCCGCTTCATCGACCGCTTTAGCGTTGCCGGCGGAAAAATCCTCGATCAGCGCGTATGGAACGATATGGGCGAGACGATGTTGTCCGAGGCGGCGGAGGAGGATGCTTAGCGCGCTGCGTCTGCGGGTTCGGCCAGCGCCCGTTCGATGCGCGGATAAAACATCGCCAGCGTAATCCCCCGCGCCGCCATGAAAATGGTGAAGGCGAGCCATAGCCCGTGGTTGCCCATCGCCTCGGTCAGAAGCTGCTCGGCGACAATGAATATAACCAGCGAGGCGATCATTCCGTTGCGCATTTCCGCGCCGCGCGTGGCGCCGATGAAAATGCCGTCGAGCTGAAAACTCCACACCGAGACCAGTGGCGAGATCACAATCCACGGCAAGAAACGCGCTGCCGTCACTTGCACATCAGAGATGCTGGTGAGCAGGGCGATGATGCTCTGCCCCGCCAGCAGATAGACAAGCGCAAAGCCGCCAGCGACAAACAACGCCCATTGGGTGGATATCACCACCACGTCTCGCAGCGCTCGCCTGTTGCGTTTTCCCACCGCACTTCCGACCAGCGCCTCGGCGGCGTGGGCGAACCCGTCAAGCCCGTAGCCAGTAAAAAGCTGGAAGTTGAGTAGTACCGCATTGCCAGCGAGGATCACATCGCCCATCGTCGCGCCGCGCGCGGTAAGCCAGGCGAAGGCGGTAACGAGACAGAGCGTGCGGATGAAGATGTCGAAATTGACCCGCATCATCCGCACGATCCGGCCACGGTGGGCGATCAACGCGGGTCTCCAAGCGCCGCCCACCTTTTTCAGCGGGCGCATGATCAATAATATTCCGAGGCCGGCGGAGCTCCACTCCGCGATCAGTGTGCCGAAAGCGACCCCGTCGATGGTCCAGCCGAGGCCGACGACGAAGTACAACGACAGCGCGATATTGAGCGCGTTCATGAAAACCGTCAGGACGACCGCTGCGCCGGGCCTCTGCATACCGAGCAGCCATCCCAGCACGACGTAGTTGGCGAGCGCCGCCGGCGCCCCCCATACCCTGATCCCGTAATAGGTGTGCGCCAACGTCTCGACCTTGCCGCTGGCTTCGATGGCGGCGAAGGCGAGCCAGCCGATCGGAACTTGCAGGGCGATGACCAAACTGCCGAGCACGGCAGCGAGTGCGAAGCCGCGCGCCAAGACGGCGCGAAGTTCGTCGGCGTCTCCGGCGCCCAGGGCCTGTGCTGTGAACCCAGTCGTGCCCATCCGCAGGAAGCCGAAACTCCAATAGACGTAAGTGAAGATGATCGAGCCGATCGCGACCCCGCCGATATAGGCGGGATCGGGAAGGTGGCCCATGACTGCCGTGTCGACCGCTCCCAGAAGCGGGATCGACAAGTTTGAGAGGACGATCGGCCCGGCTAGCCGTAAGACGCGGACGTGGGTGGCGCGCCGGCTGGCAGCGCTGCTAGCGGCAATCTTTTCCGTCATGCCGGCCGGTTTTTCATGCCGTTATTAGCGTCCGACCGCGTAGCCCTGCATGAAGCGCGGGTTGGCGCCGGCCTTCAGCATCCCGTCTTCACGGGCGACGGCGGCGAGGCGGCCAAGCGACCAGGCATCGACGATCTCGACTTCGTGACCGCGGCGTTTAAGTTCGCTGATCGTTTTCTTAGGGTAGCGCGATTCCAGCTGGACATATCCCGGCCGCGCCAAGCGTGGATAGAACGAGCTTGGCCAGTGAAAGCTTAAGAAAGCCGGAGTGTCGATCGCCTCTTGCAGGTTCATTGCGTGGTGCAGGTGGTGCATCAGGAAGCTCGCCGCCCACTGGTCCTGGCCTTCGCCACCGGGGGAGCCGAAGGCCATGTAGGGCTCGCCGTCACGCAACGCCAGCCCGGGGGTAAGGGTCGTGCGGGGGCGCTTGCCCGGCTCGAGGCACGAAGCAACCCCCTCTTCGAGCCAGAACATCTGCGCGCGCGAGCCTAAGGGGAAACCGAGCTCGGGGATCACCGGCGAGCTCTGCATCCAACCGCCGCTGGGCATCGCGGATACCGCATTGCCGTCAGCATCGATGACATCGACATGGACAGTGTCCGAGCTCACTTCGCCCGTTGCGGCGAGGTTGGGCTCACCGACGCCGGCGGCCGGCGCGATAGCCTGGTTGCTCAAACTGGGCAGGCGCGGGGCGCGACCATCCGGTGCGCCGGGCCGCAATTCGAGCGAGGCAGTGTCTCCAATGAGCTTGCGACGATGCTCGTTGTAGGCATCGCTCAGCAGGGTTTCGAGAGGCACGTCGACGAAGTCGGGATCGCCGTACCAGGCGTCGCGGTCGGCGTAGGCAAGCTTGAAGCATTCGACCATAGTGTGGGCAAAGTCCGGCCCTTGTGGGTCCATGGCGCCGAGATCGAAACCCTTAAGCAGGGCCAGCGTCTGGTGGAACGCCGGGCCCTGGCCCCACGGGCCGGTCTTGCAAATGTCGAGGCCGGCATAATTGTAGCTCAGCGGGTCTTCGTAGGTCGGCTTCCAGGCTGCCAGATCCGCGCCGGTGAGCAGTCCACCATGCTCGCGGCCGCTCGAATCGAGCCATTCGGTGGTCCGGCAGAAGTTATCGATGCGTTCGGCAACGGCGCCCTCGTAGAACGCTTGACGCGCCGCCTCGATGCGCTTCTCGCGTCCGCCACCGCCAGCGTCTCCGGCTTCGAGCAGCAAGCGGTAAAAGCCTGCTAGCGCCTCGTTGTGGAACAGGCTGCCTGTGGCCGGCGCCTTGCCGCCCGAGAGATAGACCTCAGCCGAGGTTGGCCACGCCTCAGTGAACAGTTCGGCGACATTGGCGATGTAGGCGCTCAACGCCGGCACCACAGGGTAGCCGTTGGCGGCGTAGCCGATGGCCGGCTCGAGGATCTCGGCGAGGCTCATCGTTCCGTGATCGTGGAGCAAAGTCAGCCAGCCGCCGACGGCGCCGGGAACAACCGCGGCGAGAAGCCCGGTGCCGGGCACCAGGTCCAGCCCGAAATCCCGGTAGCGCTCGATGCTGGCCGCCGCCGGGGCCGGCCCTTGCGCGCACAAGACGCGGGCGCGTTTTTCCCTGGCGCTGAAGAAAATCACCGGCAGATCGCCGCCCGGCCCGTTTTGGTGCGGCTCGATGACCTGCAAGGTGAAGCCGGCGGCAACCGCGGCGTCGAATGCGTTGCCACCGCGTTCGAGCATGGCCATGCCGACGGTCGAAGCCAGCCAGTGAGTCGTTGCGACCATACCGAAGGTTCCGCGCAATTCGGGCCGTGTCGTGAACATCAGCGATTCCTAATCGTCGATAGGGACCCGGTCGGCACGTTTGGCGCGCCGGGAATGGATGAAATAAAGATTGCGCGCATATATGAGTAATCCTCCAGCCTGACCGGCAATGAATACCGGATCCTGCCGGTAGACAGCATAGGCCAGCAATGTCACCCCGCCGCCGAGGGAAAAATACCAGAAAGCGACAGGAACGATGCTTTGCTTGGCCCGTTCGGAGACGAACCACTGGATGATGAACCGCATCGAGAACAGAAACTGACCGGCGAACCCGATGCTGATCCAGATGATCTCGGCGGTAGTGAGAGCGCCCATGTTCAACGGATCAATCCTCCTCTGACTTGGCTGGGTAGTGCGAGCGGCGCTGCAGCCACATAACGCCGAACAGGTCCCATATTCCGACCCACAAACGATCGAAGACGCCGTATTTCGAACGCCCAGCCTGCCGCGGGCGGTGGTGGACATCGACCGAGACCACCTGGAGTCCCTGTTTGAGAAAGAGTGGCGGTAGGAAGCGGTGCATATGATCGAAGCGCGGTAGGTCGAGAAAGGCCTCGCGGGAAAATAGTTTCAGACCGCACCCCGAATCCGGTGTCCTGTCTTTCAATAGCCACGAGCGAACTCCGTTACCGATGAGCGAGGCAAAGCGGCGCCAGGCCGTATCCTTGCGGTTCACCCGCTGGCCACAGATGACAAGGCCGAGATCGGGTTCGCCGTCGGCGGTCATCCGGCGCCATAGCTCGGGGATGCTGGCCGGATCGTTCTGGCCGTCGCCGTCGAGGGTGGCAATGATCGGTGCCCGCGCCGCATTGACACCGGTGATTATGGCCCGGCTTTGCCCGCAACGCTGGGTATGCCTTAGCGAACGCAAGCGATTGTGTTTCTTTTTCGCCGCGCCCAGAGCTTCCCCGGTGCCATCTTCGCTGCCGTCGTCGATGTAGATGATCTCGAAATCGAGGACACTGACCAACGCCGTCTCGATCTCGGCGATAAGAGCGGCCACGTTTTCGGCCTCGTTGTAGACAGGGACGACGATGGACAAATCCATAAAAACGGCCTCGGCCTGCATGGGGTCGCCGTGACGTGAAATACGGCCGGGTGAGCGGTCCGAATTGACCGGTCCCCGTTTGTTGTCGTACTTAACGCGGCGGAAATCGAGGCCGCTGAATAACACGAGTGCGGCGGCGGTTTCCAGTCGCGGATCGTATGCGGATGCGGCGGCCGCTTCGGGCCCCGTTGGCTTTTTAGTTCCGCGGACCATTGGGAGACCCCGAACCAGTGCCAAAGTCCCTCATCGGCGTGCGGCCATATATACTGTTGGGGCTGCTGTGCTTGGCTTTCTACTTGCCGGGGCTGGGCATGTTGCCGCCAGTCGATCGCGACGAGGCGCGCTTCGCCCAGGCGACGCGCCAGATGGCGCAATCGGGCAACTACATCAACATCCAATTTCAGAATACCCCGCGGCACAAGAAACCCGGCGGCATCTATTGGCTGCAAGCGGCCTCGCTCAAAGCCTTCGGTGAGGTCGATGCAAACCGCATCTGGCCCTACCGCCTGCCCTCGATCCTCGGCGCGATTCTCGCGGTATGGCTGAGCTTTGCCCTCGGCTGTGTTCTGTTCGAGCGGCGGGTCGCCTTCCTCGGCGCGGCGTTGCTCGCCAGTTCCGTGCTTTTGGTCGTCGAGGCCCACTTAGCCAAGACCGATGCCATGTTGCTGGCCACGGTAGTAGCGGCGCAGTACGCGCTGGCGCGGATCTTCATGGCCGCGCGTGAGGGAAGGGAAACAGGCTGGGGCGAGGCCTTGCTATTCTGGGGCGCGCTGGGAGCATCGGGGCTGATCAAGGGGCCGGTTGGACCAATGGTGGCCTTGTTGACCCTCGGCGGGTTGTGGCTCAGCAATCGCCGGATGGGGCTCTTGCGCCGGCTCAAACCGCTTGTTGGAATACCTCTGACATTGGCCATCGTCGCCCCGTGGCTGATCGCGATCATGGCCGCCACCGGCGGCAGCTTCGTCGGTGATGCCGTGCGCTCCGACCTCTTGCCCAAGCTGATCTCCGGTCAGGAAAGCCATGGCTTCCCGCCGGGCTATTTCCTCCTGCTGATGACTGCGACCCTGTGGCCGGCTTCGTTCTTTGTCTGGCACGGTCTGGTCTGGGCGTGGCGGAATCGGCGCGAGGCCCCGGTCGCCTTCTGTATCCTCTGGGTCGTGCCGTCGTGGATCGTCTTCGAGCTGGTGCCGACCAAGCTACCCCACTACATCCTGCCGCTCTATCCCGCCCTGGCCCTGATTGCCGCGCGTGCCGCGTTCGCGTTGAGCGAGGGCGGTATCATCCGCTATCGAAGCTGGGACAGCCGTTTCGCCCTTTTCGCTTTCGCCGGCATCGCGCTCGCCATCGCCGGCGGATTGGTGGCGTTGCCGATCGTCCTCGACGGGCGCTTCGATCCGGTGAGCCTCATTCCCTTGGTGGCGGCCGCCTCGGTCGCTGTCTATGCTCTGAAGCGCGCTTTCGAACGCCGTATGGTCGCCGGATTGAGCGCGGCGATTTTCGGAGCGGCGATCATTCTGGGCTCCTCGAACCAGTGGATCTTGCCGCGCATCGATGCGCTGTGGCTGTCGCGCTCGGTTAACATGATGGTTGAACGCTCGCGCGGGGGGGTCGAACGCGTACGCGCAGGACGCCCGACCCGTCCCGTCGTCGCCGCGGCGGGCTACCACGAGCCGAGCCTGGTCTTTATGCTGGGTCGGCCAACCAAGCTCACCAAGGCCGAGGATGTTGCACAGCTTATGCGCAAGGATTCGTCGATATTGGGCCTGATCGCGGCGGAGAATGAGGCACCGTTCCGGCGGGCGCTTGCCGGCACCGCCGTGCGCGCTATCGGGACCGCCCGCGGGTTCAATTATTCAAAAGGCCGGTGGGTTGCGCTAACACTCTATCAGTCGGTGGTGCGATGAACGACGCGCACCCGACCCCTGCGCCAGTTTCGGATGATGCGCTCACGCATGTCGAGCCTCCGGGTGCCCAGGCCCGGCCAGTCGCTTACGCCCTTACCGGCTTTGTCGTCGTCTCGGTCGGTCTTGCGGTCCTGCTTCGCCTAGTGCCCGAGATCGATCTCTGGGCCCAGGGATATTTCTATCGGCAGGGCGAGGGTTTTTTTCTCAGGGATAGTCCCTTCGCCCAGTTTTTTTACAAGGGCATCAAGTGGATGACGCCCGTCTTGGTGATCGGGCTGATCGCGGTGATCGGGCTCGGTCTAACCAGTTCCTTGCGCCGGTTGTCCGGCCTACGCCGACCGGCGATCGTGCTGCTTGCTTGCTTGGCCATCGGCTCGGGGCTCGTCGTCAACGCCACGTTTAAGGACAATTGGGGGCGCGCGCGTCCGTCGCAGATCACCGAGTTCGGCGGCAAGAAAACCTTCACAGCTCCTTTCGTCATTGCCGATCAGTGCAAGCGCAATTGCTCGTTCGTGGCCGGCCATCCTTCGATACTGTTTGCATTTTTCGGTCTTGCCCTGTTCGCCCGGAAGCGGCGCGCGCTGGCGATCGGAACGGTTGCCGTGCTTGGCGGACTCGCCGGCCTCGCCCGGATCATGCAAGGCGCCCATTTCTTCTCCGATGTCGTGTTTTCAGGCGTCTTCATGTTCGTCACTTCTTGGATGCTCTACCGGCTGGTGATTGCAGCGCCTGAGATCAGCGGGCCGTTTTCACTGAAAGCGCCGCCGGCTATGCAGCGTGTCGGTGCCGAGCTGTGGGCGTTGATCCGGCAGCTAATCGCGATCGCCACGACAAGACCACTCGCCGATGCTCCGCCGCCCATAACCGTTCGCCAGCTATCGACGGCGGCACTGGCCGGCGTCGGTGTTGCGGCCCTGTGCATTGCCGGAATACTGTGGATCGACCGACCATTCGCGCTGCTGCTGAAGGAGCATACGGCGATTCTCGCCCTGGCCATCAAGCCGTTCTCCGAGTTGGGCGAGCCGACCATGTGGATTGGCGTGTCCTCGATCATGGGGATCGCTCTGTGGCTGGCGATGCGCCGGTCGAGTGAACCTAAACGCGAAGCTGCTTACCGTCTCGGCTGGCAGCAATCGCTATACCTCCTCCTTTGCGTGGGAACCGCCAGCGCCGTTGCACCATTGGTCAAGATCGTGTTCGGGCGCGCACGCACTCGCCTGTTGTTCAACGACGGCGTCTACGAGTTTCGTTTTTTCGAGATCGATTCGGGATACTGGTCATTTCCTTCGGGGCACGTTGCAACGATCACCGCGGTCGCGGTCGCGCTCTATTTTCTGTGGCCGCGTTTTGTGCGCTACTATGTGGCGATCGTTGTTGTGGTCACTCTCAGCCGTCTGGTTCAGACGGTTCATTTCCCCAGCGATGTGATCTTTTCGATTTACCTTTCGACGCTCCTGTGCCTGATGACGAAACGCTGGTTCCAGCGCCGGGGGTTCGAGATATTCGGCCGCGAAGCGGGCGCCTGCCGTGCGCCGCCGGATCGGCCTCGCCGGCCGGCACCAGCAGAGTAGGGCGCGAAGTTGCCAGCGAGCGAAAAATTCGAGGACTGGATCGGGCGATCTGAAATCGCCGAGGATATCCTGACCCCACGCATGGCCGCGCACATGGCCGCGAGCCTCGGTGCGCAGGGCGTGGGTGTGGAACCAGGCGACGCCTTGCCGGTCGGCTGGCAGTGGATGGTCTGCGCCGATGGGCCGGCGGCCAGCGAACTTGCGCGCGACGGCCTGCCCGAGCGCGGCGGCCTGCTGCCTCCCATTGCCCTGCCGAGACGCATGTGGGCGGGCGGGAATATGCGCTTTCACCAGCCCCTGCGCGTTGGCGAAAAGGTCCGGCGGACGACCGAGGTCAAGGACATCATATTCAAGGAGGGACGCAGCGGCGCCATTGCATTCGTTGCGATGGGCTTCGCCTATTCAGGTGAACAGGGGTTGGCCATCGAAGAGCAGATGGACATCGCCTACCGCGCCGAGAAAATGCCGGGTGAGGCCCCGCCGCCGCCAGTTGCACCTCCCGCCGAAGCCATCTGGCGGCGCACCATCGAGCCCGACCCGGTATTGCTGTTCCGCTATTCGGCGCTGACCTTCAACAGCCACCGGATCCACTACGATCAACCTTACGTGACCGAGATTGAGGGCTACCCAGGCTTGCTCGTCCACGGTCCCCTCATCGCCACCCTGTTGTTCGACCTGATGCGCCGCAACACCGATAAACCGCCGGCCCAGCTCTCCTACCGCGCTATGCGCCCGCTCTTCGCCACTGCCCCCTTCGAAGTCTGCGGCGCCCCAGGTGAAGACGCCAAGTCCTGCACCCTATGGGCCCTCGACCCCGAGGGCGCCGTGGCGATGCAGGTGGAGGTTGGGTTCTGATCCTAAATGCTTGGTGCCCGGCTTTCGGCAAGCCCGCTCGTCGGTAAGCTCAGAAGCGACCGCCCGGTGACTGAGGGAACATACAACCGCGCATTCTTATGATCGGTTGATAAACGGCTGCATTTCAGGACCCTCCGGATCACCCCCCGTCCGCCGCCGACCCCTCCAATGTGGCGGGGCCGGGCTTGGTAAAATCGCGATCGTGATCGAGCGAAGGGACGCGGGCGCGGGTCTTGGCGACCTTCGCCATATCGATCTCGGCCAGGATCACGCCTTCTGCATCACCGCCATCGGCAAGCACTTCGCCCCAGGGATCGACGATCAGTGAATGGCCGTAGGTCTTACGGCCTTGCGCGTGCTCGCCGCATTGCGCGGGCGCGAATATAAAGCAGCCGGTCTCGATCGCCCGCGCCTGTACCAGAATGTGCCAGTGTGCGCGCCCGGTCGTTCGGGTGAAGGCTGCGGGAATGGTGATCAGTGAGGCGCCGGCATGGGCAAGCTCGCGGTAGAGTTGGGGAAAACGCATGTCGTAACAGATCGACAGCCCCATCAGCCCCCAGGGGCTAGGCGCGATCACGGCCTGTGCGCCGGGATGGACATTGTCCGATTCGCGGTACCACTCGTCCTCGCGCAAATTGACGTCGAAGAGGTGGATCTTATCGTAGCGGGCGACGATGCCGCCGCTGGCGTCGATCAAGAATGACCGGTTAGCGATCTTGTCCGATCCCGGATCGCGGATCGACAGCGAGCCGATGAGGATCCAGGCGCCGGTCTCGCTGGCAAGTGCGCAAAAAGTGGCGAGGCCGGGATGCTCGGGCTCGGGAGGAGCTTTCTCGAGCGCGGTATCCACGTCGGGCTCGATCATCGTCGCATTCTCGGGTAGGGCGATGAAATCGGCGCCGCGTTTTCGCGCTTCATGGATCAGGGCTGTCGCCCGCTCGACATTAGGGCCAATCTCGGGCCCGGCGGTTAGTTGCACGCAAGCTGCTGTGAAGCGCGCGTTCATGCGAGTGAGGTCAGCAGGCGGTCAAGCTCGCCCGCCGATTCCAGCGCCTGGAGTTCTTCGGAGCCGCCAATATGCCGCTCGCCGATCCAAATTTGCGGCACACTGGTTTCCCCGCCGGCCTTGGCGGCCATCTCGGCCCGGTGTTTGGGTCTGAAGGTGACGTCTATCTCCTCATACGCTACGCCCTTGCCGTCGAGCAGCGCCTTGGCGCGATAACAGAATGCGCATAATCCCGTCGTATAGATCGTGATACCGGACATTCACGTCTCCGTTTCTTGGAAATCGCCCACATCCCTGCTAAATTTTCCCAATATGGACCAATTATATTCGTCGGAACTTTTATATTGTGCTTTCGCCTGATTTTTACACGAATTCCGACGTTCTCAAAGCGGACGACCGGCTGCCACGCAAAAAAAGAGGGCCGGCAGAGCCGGCCCGAGTTTGGGGTCTGGAGAGAAGGCTCGAAAATCGAGCCTCGGGGAGGGAGCGAAAGGGAAGACATGACCCCGTGACCGGGGAGGGAGGGATAAGCCGCAAGGGGGGGGTGCGGCTATGTGGTCACGAAATCGAAATCCTCCTTCGCGCTAACTCCGTGTGGCGGCAGTGCCGCCGACAGGAGTGACCTTATGGGACGGGAGAGATCGGCGCTGTGACGGTCGTCACAGCTGGAGGAGTTTTTTATAAATTTGTCAGGAATGCCGGTAATCGGCGAATTCGTTGAGCTATTTCCGCCAAATAAACCGTTGGCCCAACGTTGGCGGGGAATTAATTCCCGCCGGGTCCCTCGACGATCTCTTCGAGCTGATTAATATCGCTAACGAGGAGCGCATCGTCTTCTCGTTTGGCAATTCCCTTGCGCGAGAGATCGGAAAGAGCCCGGGCGACTGTTTCGCGTGTTGTCCCGGCGCGGCTGGCGACATCGGAATGGACCGGAACCGGGCGGATCGTGGAGCTATTGTCATCGCCGGCGTTCTCGCGAGCGAGACGCAGGATCTCGGCATAGACGCGGGAATAGGCGCCCAGGGTGCTGAGATCCATGATCCGATCGGTCGACCCGCGAATGATCTCGACAAGACGGATCATGACGCTGAGCGCGAATTCGGGATTTTCAGCCAAAGACTGGCGAAATTGTTCGGGCGACATGGCTGCCACGGTGGTGTTATTGAGCGCCACCACGTTGGCCGAGCGCGGCGCACCATCGATCGCCGACAGCTCGCCGAAGACACCGCCGGCGCCGAGATCATCATAGCTCACTTCGCGTCCGGTATAGGAGTAGTTGACCACCCGAACCTTCCCGCGGACGACGAAGAACACATCGCCGGTGTCGCTGTCGCGGTCGATGATTTGCTCATCGCGGGTGAATTCACGCCAGCGGCACAGGGATTCGAGCTTTTGCCGTCCCGCCTCGGACATCGGCTCCAGAATTCCAATACCCTTGAGTGAGTGTTTCCCGGCTGCTGTCATTGGCCGCGCTCCCCAGCCTTTTTGGCTTTATGAGAATTTGTCTCCGTTACGGGACCCCATCCCGATCGGGCCGGCAGTAACCCCATCCCTGAAATACCAAAGAGGCGATCCTCCGTCTATTCTATTCGCCTTCGCCCATATCGACATTCCCGACGGAGTCAAACCCTACGTCCACATGGCCGCGGTGGCAAATGTCGAAGGGGTGTATGCCGTTGCGGAATGAAACGACTCGGATGCTGAAGAATCGTCGGGAAGACTTCGAGTTTGGCGCGCCTTTTATGAGGCGTGCTACAATTGGGCGGCTATTCTCATAACCAGCTCGCCCTTTTGAATCTTACGGGTCGGCGTGAGCGGCATCTCGTCAATGATTTCCAACCGCTCGGGCCAGCGCATCTTGGCAACTCCGTTCTCAGCGAGATAGGCAGTCATCTCCTGGAAAGTGATCGATGCCCCCGGCGCCAGGGTTGCGAACACGCAAATTCGCTCGCCCAGCACCTCGTCTGGCATGGGTACAATCGCCGCCAGAACGATTGCCGGATTTGCCTGCAGAAGGTTTTCGATATCAGTCGGATTAATCTTGACGCCGCCGCGGTTGATTATGTCCTTTACACGGCCGGTGATGACCACATTGCCGTCGGCGTCGATGGTGGCGAGATCGCCCGTTCGGAAAAATCCATCCGCGGTAAAGGAATTTGCGTTGGCCTCGGCGTTGTTCAAATAGCCAGCCAAGATCGAATAGCCACGCACTTGCAACTCACCTTCCGCCCCAGTCGGCGCTTCGCTATCGTCCTCCGGATCAACGATCCGTGACTCGATGCCGGCGGTATTGCGCCCGGTGCTGGTGTGGCGTGTTTCCGCAGGAGCGTCGAGGGGGGTCTGCATGATCAGAATGGTCTCGGTCATGCCGAAGAGTTGGCCCACCCGACCGTTGGGAAGACGTCGCTCCAGTTCTGCCGCGACCTCGGGCGGACATACCGAGCCCGCGATCACCACGTCACGGACCGACGACAGGTCCACATCGTTCAAAAGGCCCGACTTGAGCGTGGCGGCGGCGTGGGCAGGAGCGCAGAAGACCACCGTCGGTTTGCCGTTGATCAACCGGTCTGCATATAGCTCGGGCGAGAAGAGCGACATTAAGACATTGGTTGCACCGGTGTAGAGAGCGAGCGTGGCGCAGGTCAGTCCGAACACATGGGTGAACGGCGGCGCAACCATGACCCGGTCGTCGGCGCTCAACTCGATCGTCGGCGCATATACGCGGAGGTTGGAGGTAAACGTTTCGTGGGTGCGGACTACTCCCTTGGGCGCAGCGGACGTGCCCGATGTGAAACACAAGATGCACGGATCCTCCGCTTGCGGCGGGTTGGCGATCGGCTTGGCTTCGGCTTTGGCGAGTATTTCGAAGAAGCTGTGATGACCCGTGCCGGCCTCTCCCACTACGATGACATGTGCCAACGAGGGGATCTGCGTTTTGAGCCCCTCCATAGTTGCCGGAGCGTCGTATTTGGCACCGCCCTCGACGCAGATGACCGCCTTCGCTTGGCCGTGGTTCATAAGAGGCGCCATCTCACCGGCTCGGTACGGCATGTGCAGCGTGCACATCACGCCGCCCATCATTGAAATTCCGATATGGGCGACAATAAATTCCGGATTGTTGGGAAATTGAATGGCGATCACGTCGCCACGCGCAAGTCCCAGATCAAGCAGGGCGTTCGCAAATTTGAGCGATTCGTGACGCAAATCGGCGTAGGTTAATTGCTGATCGGGCGCGACGATAGCGAGCTTGTCCGGCGTTTGCTCAGCCCATCGGTCGATGTAGGTGACCACGGTGTCATCGTTCCAATAGCCGTCTACACGGAAGCGTTTAGCTAGTTCACTGGAATGCCTAGGAAAGTCGAGCATCTCGATCCTCCCGTTCTTTTCCTGATCCGTGAGCAGATCGAAGTCCACCGCCCCGCCTCGACTGTCGCCGGCGGCCAGCGTCGCTCATTCAAGAATGGCCGAAGTTCACGGTCCAGATTAAAATATGGCATCTCGACCTCTTTAAATACACGGCATATATTAAACAAAGTCGGTCGACGTGCAAGATCGAGGTTTCTCGACTATCGTATCAATCCCGACGCTTTTTCCGCTCATAGATCAGAGCCCCAACCACTATGACCGACCAATCCCAAGCTGCACCAAAATCACGAGGACGCCCCAAGGGCACAGGTGCTAAGCGCGTATATGAGGGCCTGCGGGAAGATATCCTGCATTTACGGCTGCCGCCTGGTGCCAATATCGAAGAAGCCGCGCTTGAGAAGCGTTTCGAAGTGTCGCGCACGCCGGTGCGCGAGGCCTTGATCCGGCTTGCCTCCGAAGGGCTTGTTTCGCTTTTGCCAAACCGTAGCGCCCAAGTCGCCGACATTGCCATTTCGGACATCCCCCAATTCTTCGAGGCGCTCGACGTGTGCCAGCGCTTGGTGCTTCGCCTTGCCGCCCACCGGCACAGCGACGCGCATCTGGACGAATTGCGCGCCTTGAACCAGCAGTTCGCGACGGCCGCAAAGGCTCGTGATGTGGTCGCGATGAGCGAACTAAACCTAAACTTTCACACGATCACCGCGCGCGCATCAGGCAATAAATATATCGCCTCGCTCTATAATGAGCTGCTGTCGGTTGGTTTGCGTCTTGCGCGCTCCGCATTTGGCGCTGCGTTGGCGGAGAGAGACGTCGATGAAGGCTATTACAGGGAGGTCGTCGACCATCACGAAGCGATGATCGACGCGCTTGCCCGGCGCGATCCGGACGCCTCGGAGGAGCTCGGCCAGAAGCATACGGACCTGTTTCGACGCCGTATCATTCGCGCAATCGAGTCCGACCTGTCCAGGGATATCGATCTGACTACGCTCGCCGGGTGACTTCTCTGGATGGCATGCTAGAGAGGAAGCCGCACAACGCGTCCCGACAGGCTTCCGGCTTCTCGATCTGAAGCATATGTGTGGTTCCCGGGATCGAGCGATAGGAAAACCCGCGATCCTTCGTGAGGGCAGCGCAGACCTGTGCCGGAGACTGGCCGGCCGGGTGCTTCGGATCTCCACATATAAAAGCCAAAGGCACGTCAATTAGTTCAAACAGGTCCCACGATATCAGCGCGGCGTTGTCGCGGTAATTTTGCGCCTCAACACTCGGCGGGCAAGCGAGCATCCAGTCCTCGCCGTCCGGTCGTAGTATCGAGCGTGCCATCAGATCATGCGCGCCTTCGGTCCAGCCGGATAGAGACCGCGACTCGCCAAACAATATCGACAAAGCTTCAGGAGACTGAAACCGACATGGCCGTGCGCCGGCCCAATCGGCAAGCTTTAATTCGAACCCATTCGCGAGCGCGTGCAAAGGATGATGCTTCGGCGGCTGGATCGGTGGATCGAATAGAAACAGTCCATCGGGCAACGACGGGAAAGAGGTCGCTTGCAATAGGGCGATAATCGCGGATAGGGAATGAAAGGCGCCATAAACAGGGACGCCCGGCCTGTACTCGCGAAGCTTCCGGTAGACGTGATCCAAATCACCGGCGTATCGGTCGAACCCGGTCCGCATCGGGTCTTGTGGTGAGTTCCAACCGTGATGGCGAAGGTCGAACACAAAGAGTTCGAATTCGGCCATCAGCGAGTTCCAAAAGGGCGCGTACCCGTCGGTCGCAAACCCGTTGCCGTGACAGATCGCAAGCATAGGTCTGCGGAGATTGCGATAGCGACGCAATACAAGGCGCTCGCCATCGTCTAAAGGAACCGCAATTGTTTCGTCGGACGACGGAACCTGCAGTGACATAGCTCTCACGACGGCGTCTGCTGCGTGTAGTGTCGCCTTAGGAAATCCGTATCGAACTTGCCACTTTCCGCATCCTCGGCCAACGCATCAGCCGCGCGTTCGCCTGGATTTCCGTAGCCACCCGCCCCGGGCGAACGGATGACCACCGCTTCCGACGCGCCGATCCGCACGCCAATTGGCTTGTTGGGCAGCCGCCTCTGTTTGCCAGAACGATCCAAGTGTAAAAACTCACCCGGCTTGCCCTCGCCACCGTTGAAAAGGCCCCAAGGGCTGTGGGTGAAGCGTTCTCCCGCGCCGTTGAAAGTGCACTCGTGGCCGACCGGTTCCACCACCCGCTCCAGGCCCAAGCCACCTCGATGACGGCCCGGCCCGCCGGAGTTCTCGACAAAACCGTAGGACCGCACCATCAGCGGATATTCCAGTTCGATCGCCTCGATCGGAAGGTTGGACGTGTTCGTGATGTGCACTTGCACGCCGTCCTTGCCGTCCTTGGCAAACCGACCACCGAAGCCGCCTCCCAACGTTTCCAGATAAACATACGTTTCGCCCGTGCGTGGATCGGTGCCTGAGAACACAGCCGTCGTATTGGCGCCATTCGCTGCGGCCACAGCAGCTTCGGGCAGGGCCGCGGACAGCGCACCAATGATGACATCGATGATGCGCTGGCAGGTATTCGCCCGCGCGGCCACCGGCGCAGGGAAGCCAGCGTCGAGCAGCGAGCCTTTCTCGACCGTCAGCCGCGGCAGGTCCAGCATCCCCTGATTATTCGGTGCATCCGGATCCAACAGCGCCTTGAGCGCATAGCACACGGATGCCTCGGTCGCATTCCGGGTTACGTTGATATTTCCGTCCACCTGTTTGGCCGTGCCGGTGAAATCGAAATGGATATCCTCGCCCTTGATTGTGATCGTGACCTTGATCGGAATATCTTTTGTGCCCATCCCGTCGTCGTCCATGATGTCCTGAAAGCTGTAGATGCCGTCGGGTATGGCAGCGACAGCCTCGCGCATACGCCGGGCAGTGCGTGTGATAATCTCGACGTATCCTGTGGTCACCGCTGGAACACCGTAATGCGCGATGATTTCGCGCAAGCGTGATGCGCCCAGCCGGCAGGCGGCGATCTGGGCAAAATAGTCGCCGCGTCGTTCCCTCGGTACGCGAACGTTCAGCAGCACTAGATCCAACAGGTCAGTGTGCAATTCACCGCGCTCGAATAAGCGAATCACGGGGATACGTAGCCCTTCCTGGTAGATTTCGGTCATGCCGCCAGCCATGCTGCCCGGCACCGCGCCGCCGATATCGGCATGATGGGCGATGTTGCACATGAATGCGACCAGCGCACCGTCATGGAATACGGGCATTGCCATGTTGATGTCTGGCAAATGTGTGCCACCAGCCACGTGGGGGTCGTTGGCGATGAAGATATCGCCCTCGTGGACGTCATCGCCGAACTTATCGAACAGGGCGCGCATCAACCCGCCCATGGAGGCCAAGTGGATTGGCAAGGAAGCTTCTGCCTGCACGATGAGCCGACCCGAGGAGTCCATGATCGCGGTGGAATGATCTCGCCGTTCCTTGATGTTGGTCGAATAGGCACTTTTCATTAGCGCGACAAAGGTCTCGTCGGTGACCGAGCGAAATGCATTGAACATGATCTCCAGCGTGATGGGGTCGAGTGTTGCATTACCCGAACCCGGCTTCGTTCTCGGTGACACGGTCATTCGGCTGCTCCCCTATCGAGATCAACTGAAATGATCAGATTCATCGAGGTATCGACGCTCACCTCGTCGCCCGGAAATACGATGGTGGTCGAATCCAATTGTTCGATGACTGCGGGGCCAGGAAATCTCATGCCCGCAGCAAGGGAAGTCCGCTCGTAGATCGACGTGTTTACCGGGTCATTGCCATCGAACCAAACAGGACGTCTATCGACGGCGTTCGGCGCGGCGTCCGAAACGAGAGGCGCCAGGGGCGCCGGTATGCTGCCCAGGCGACCCACGGCGGTCAATCGAATGTTGACAATCTCGACAGGTTCACCGGCGTTTTGAAAGCCGTAGTAGCGCTCATGGACGGCGTTGAACCGGTCGATCACCGCAATAGAGTCGGCCGGTATGGGCAGCGTCCCCGGCTCGACTTCGCGGAATATTACGGGCAGTTCGAAATTTTGACCCACATAGCGCGCGTCCAACGTTACCGTTAGGCGTTGATCTTCTGTCGCGATCTGCTCCGCCTGGAACCAGTCGCGGGCTTCGGCAGCCAGCTCCTCCAAGATGAGCGTCAGGCGTGTTTCGTCGCCAACGTCTACCGCAAAGCGACCACTGCGCACGAAATCCTCCTTGAGGTCCGAGACGATCAGACCCTGCGCGCATAGAATGCCTGGCGCAATGGGTACCAAAATTTCCTTCATGCTCAGCACCCGCGCCACTTCTACCGCATGCAATGGCCCCGCGCCTCCGAATGGCATGAGCGTATAGTCTCGTGGGTCAAGGCCACGCTCGACGGACATCGTCCGAACGGCACGAACCATGTTGGCGACGACGATACCGATAATCCCTTGTGCCGCTTTTTCGACCGTGAACCCCAGACGATCGGCGATGGGCTGAATTGCCTTGCGCGATGCGCCACCGTCCAACGCCATCTGCCCCCCGATCAGACCGCCCTCGGACAGGCGGCCCAGCACTAAATTGGCGTCGGTCACCGTCGGCTCGGTGCCGCCGCGATCATAACAGGCCGGCCCGGGATCTGCGCCCGCGCTGCTCGGCCCCACTTTCAATAGCTCGTCCCGGTCGAACCAGGCGATCGAGCCGCCGCCGGCCCCGACGCTGTGGATGTCCACCATTGGCAAGCGTACCGGAAAACCGGCGACATCGCGGTCGAGGCTGATGCCGGCATCATTGTTGCGGATCAATGTTACGTCGGCACTGGTTCCGCCCATGTCGAGAGTTACCACGTTGGGTCGGCCGGGATCGCGCGCCGCGTGGATCGCCCCGACCGCGCCGGCCGCGGGACCGGATAAAGCCGTGCGGATCGGAAAGTTTTTCGCTGTGTCGACCGACATCAATCCGCCGCTGGACTGGTAGATCCGCATCGGAGCCGCGGGAGCAAATTCGCTCAGCTCGACATCCAGATAACCCAAATAATCGCCCACTACGGGCTGGAGATAGGCGTTCAGAACTGTTGTGGAGAAACGCTCATATTCACGGAATTCGGGCCGCACCTGGGAAGACAGGCATACGTGCATCTGCGGAAAATGCTTCCGCAGCAGCTTACCGATGCGTTGCTCGTGCGCATCGTTCATGAAGGAAAAGAGGAAGCATACGGCACACGCCTGTGCGCCGCTTTGCTCGATCGCGTCAAAGGTGGCCGGAAGCGAGCTTTCGTCGAGCGCCACGACCGCTTCGCCGCTGCTGTTTACGCGTTCCAGAACTTCGAAACGGCGCTGCCGCGGGATCAAGGGTGCGGGTTGGTCGTTTTGGAGCGAGTACATATGTGGCCGAGTTTGGCGCCCGATCTCCAGCAGATCGCGAAAACCCGCCGTCGTGATCATGGCAACGGCGCCTCCCCGGCGTTGGATCAACGCGTTCGTGGCAACGGTGGTTCCGTGGCACAGTTGCTGGATCGTCTGGGGGTCGATTTCGAAGGCCTCGCACATCTCGCGCAAACCAGCTACGACGGCTTCGCCCGGGTTGCGTGGAGTGGACGGCCGTTTGTAATAATGCAAAGTGCCATCGCCCGTACTGGCCGCGAAAAAATCTGTGAACGTTCCGCCCACATCGACGCCGATTAGCCAGCTCACCCCCCAAGTTCCTTTACCGTTGCCAATTAAAATACTTACTGTATATAAAACATGCCGCTGCGTTGGGCAATCGTTCGCAGAAGGGCTATCTTCCTGCATTCACAAAGCCTGTAATCGATGCAATCCAGAGCGCTGAGAGTGAAATTGGCTCAAATAGTGGACGGCCCTTCAGTTCCACCAGGCGACGGAACTCCTCATCTGGAAAAAATACAAATCCAAACGGTTTCTGATGCCTGATTTTGCGATACCCGAAGAGTCTACGGCGGGTAAACATGTCGGCCGACGGATGCTGCGGGTCGAGGACCGCGCTCTGTTAAAGGGACAGGGGCAATTCGTCGACGATATCCCGACCAAGAAAAGCACTCTGCACGCTGCCTTCTTGCGCTCGCCCCACGCCCACGCCGAGATTGTTTTGATTGACTGCTCCGAGGCGTTGAAATTGTCCGGCGTATTTGAAGTGGTCATCGGCGAGGATATGGTCCAGAAGACCGATCCGCTGATCGTCGGCTTCGAAAATCCCATCGACTACCACGGTCTAGCCATCGACAAAGTGCGCTATGTCGGCGAGCCGGTGGCGGTCGTCGCCGCCGTGGACCGTTACCGCGCCGAGGATGCGCTGGATCTGATAAAGATCGAATACAAAGTGCTGCCCGCTGTAGTTGACCCGCTGAAAGCGGCCGAGCCCGAAGCGCCGCTGTTACATCCCCGGGCCGCATCGAATTGCGTGTCAAAACGCAATTTCATTCATGGCGATCCGCACAAAGCCTTTGCCGAAGCCGAACACACCGCGGAACTGACAATCCGCTATCCGCGCAACTCGATCACGCCGATCGAGACTTACGCCATCGTCGCGGAGTATGTGGAAGAGACCGACGGCTTCGACGTGATGTCCAACTTCCAGGGACCTTTCTCCGTGCATACGGTGATGGCGCTGGCGCTTCGCATCCGTACCGCCGCCTTGCGTCACCGAAGCCCGAAGAATTCCGGCGGTAGTTTCGGCTCCAAGCTGGTGATCTTTCCGTATATCGTCGTGCTGTGCGTGCTGGCACGCAAGGTCGGGCGCCCTATCAAATGGATCGAGGACCGGCTGGAGCACCTTTCCGCGTCCAGCGTCGCGCCCAACCGCGTGACCAAGATCGAGGCCGCCTACACCAAGCACGGCAAATTAACCGGCTTGCGGCTGACCCATTGGGACGATCATGGCGCCTATCTGCGTGCGCCCATGCCGGCGCCGATTTACCGTATGCACGGGGTTTCGACCAACGGCTACGACATTCGCAACCTTGAGGTCACCAACCACATCATCATCACCAACAAATGCCCAACGGGCGCAGTGCGCGGCTTCGGCGGCCCGCAACTATACTTCGCGGTCGAGCGCATGATGCACAAGATCGCAGTCTCGCTCGGCATGGATCCACTGGAATTGATCCGCAAAAATTTGGTCAAGGCCAACCAGTTCCCCTACCAGGCGATCGCGGGCGCATTGTTCGATTCCGGCGACTACCATCGAACAATCGACGAAACCGTAAAGGACGGCGATCTAGCCGAACTGAAAAAGCGCCGGGACGTGGCGCGCAAAGCGGGCAGGCTGTACGGCATCGGCTACGCTGCTTGCATCGAACCCAGCCAGTCCAACATGGGCTACATCTCCACCCTGAAAACCGGCGAAGAGCGGGATCGCGCGGGGCGAAAGGACGGCGCCGTGGCCTCTGTCACCGTCTCCGTCGACGCGCTCGGTTCGGTCAATGTAGTGGGCGATTCCGTGCCCCAGGGCCAGGGCCACCAGACCGCGTTGGCGCAGATCGTTGCCGATCAGCTTGGCCTCGATCCCAAAGATATATTTGTCGCACTCGACACTGACACGGCCAAAGACGGCTGGTCGATTGCCGCGGGAAACTATTCCTGCCGGTTCGCGCCGGCATCGGCGAGCGCCGCGCACGAAGCTGCGCAGCGCGTGCGGGACAAAATGGCGCTTATCGCCGCCACCACGCTGAACCTGCCGGCAGGGGATTTGGCGTTCTCAAACGGTAAGATTCACGCCCAGAACAACCCAGATAACGCGATCCCCTTCTACAGGGTCGGCGGCATTGCTCATTGGTCGCCGTCCAGCCTTCCAGATGGCATGGAGCCTGGCATCCGCGAAACCTCCATGTGGAACGCGCCGGAACTTACGCCGACCACCGCCAACGACGAAATCAACACATCACTGGCCTATGGTTTTGGTTTCGATTTCTGCGGCGTGGAAGTGGATCCCGACACGGGCGTTGTGCGCGTCGACAAATACGTCACCGCCCACGATTGCGGTACCATCCTCAATCCGGGGCTGGCCGAGGGGCAGATCCGTGGCTCCTGGGCCTCAGGTTATGGGGCGAGTTTCCTGGAGGAATTTTGTTACGACGACGACGGCAGTTTCCTTTCGGGCACGTTCGCCGAGTATCTGGTTCCGAGCGCCGCTGAATTGCCGGATCTCACATTGGTGCATCCGACGCCAAACCCCTCGCCCTACACGCGATTAGGCGCCAAGGGCATTGCCGAAGGCAACCAGTACACCACTCCGGTCTGCATCGCCAACGCGGTCGCAGATTCGCTAGGCATCGAAGATGTGCAACTGCCGCTGAACCCGGCCAGGGTGCTGGGCTGGATCAAATACAGCGAGCAGCCTCCGTCCGGACGCTCAGCGCCCGAGATTGTGACGGACGGCAAGCGCCCGACCATTGACGGCGCCGGTGAAATTGAAGTGCCGGCGCCGCCCCTAAAGGTGTGGGACATTCTGCTCGATCCAAATCAGATGGCAAAAATCGTGCCCGGCTGTGAAGCGCTTGAGGTGGTTGGCGAAAACAGCTTCCGAGGCTCGATCATACTAGGCGTGGGCCCCGTAAAAGGCCGTTTTGATGCGCGGATAGAACTGACCGACCTCGACAAACCCAATCGCGCCAACCTCGTCGGCTCGGCCATTGGCGTGCTTGGCTCCTCGCGTGGCAATGGGTCTTTCATGTTGACGCCAACAGGCGCGGGCACGCTGGTCAAGTACAGCTATTCCGTCGAGCTGTCGGGAAAGGTTGCCGCCGTCGGTGGCCGGCTGATCCGCGGTGCGGCGCGGCATTTGATCGACCGCTTCATGCGCGCACTAGTACGCCAGGCCATCGGCGACGAACAGGAGGCCCAACCCCGCCCAGCGGGGTCCGGTTCGCTCTGGGCGAAGATCAAAATTATGCTCGGGGGCGGCCGATGAAACCAGCTCCTTTCGATTACATCCGTGTCGACAGTGTTGATGAAGCCGTGGAATTGCTGGGCGAATATGGCGACGACGCACGTATCATCGCTGGCGGTCAGTCGTTGATGCCGATGCTGAACATGCGTTTGGCACGACCCGAAGTGTTGATCGATATCGCCCGCGTCCCCGAATTGGCTGGGATCAAGAGTGACGCAAACGCGGTCACAATTGGTGCTGTCACCACCCAGGGTGCGCTGGAAGAATGGGACGGTTTAGCCACGATGCTTCCTATTGTCGCGCAAGCGTTGCCAAATATTGGTCACTTCCAAACGCGCAACAGGGGCACCGTTTGCGGATCGCTCTGTCACGCCGATCCCAGCTCGGAGTTGCCACTCTGTCTTGCCCTCTTGGGCGGCGAGGTCGAATTGTGCAGCAAGCGTGACACCCGCCGGCTTGCGGCGGACGACTTTCAGATTGGCGTGCTGACCACGGCCAAGGAACCGGACGAAATGGCCACATGCGCGATATTTCCCAAGGCGGCGGAAGACGCGAGCTACGCTTTTGCGGAATTCCATCGCCGCCATGGCGACTTCGCGATTGTCGCCGTTGCGGCTATGCGGTCCGGCAACACAGTGCGCCTGGCCGTTGGCGGTGTCGCCGATCGGCCCGAAGTGCGCGAGTGGCAGGGTCTGGAAAACAACGTCATCGACGATGCGTTGAACGATTTTGCCTGGGACATGGGCGGCAGCGACGACATTCATGCAACCGCCCGGTTTCGTCGAGAGCTGGTCCGCCATATGGGCCGGCAGTTGATCGAGGAGACTGCCCAATGAAGAGGCTGGATCGCCACGATCGCCACTTGGTGCGCCTGACGTTGAACGGCGAGCCGGTCGAGGGGTATGCCGAGCCGCGCCTATTGCTAACAGACTTCCTGCGTTATGAGATCGGCGCAACCGGCACCCATGTCGGTTGCGAGCATGGTATCTGCGGCGCTTGCACCATCCGGATTGACGGCAAAGCGGTGCGATCCTGCCTGATGCTCGCGATCCAGGTTGATGGCGCGGAGATCCAGACCATCGAGGGGTTGGCCGAACTTGACGGTAGTTTCGGTGAACTGCAGCAGGCCTTTCACGAAAATTTCGCCCTACAATGTGGATTCTGCACGCCCGGCTTTCTGATGTCGCTGAGCGAGTATCTGGAGAAATACCCGGACCCGACGCGCGAGGAAATTAAGATTGCGCTGAGCGGCAATCTCTGCCGCTGTACCGGCTATCACGAAATCATCAATGCCAGCCTCGACGCCGCAAAAGCGCTTCGGGAAAAAAAGGAAGAAGCCGCCTAGGCGGTCCCATCGACTCGTGGAAAGCATATCGGATACGCCCGGAAATTCGGGCTCTTAGCTAACTGGCCAGACGCTTTTCCAGCTCCTTCACCAGTTCGCCCTTGACGATCTTGCGGGTTGGCGTCATCGGCATGGTTTCGATGGTTTCAAGCCGCTCCGGCCATTTCATCTTGGCCACCCCCTGTTCGGCGAGGTAGGCGCACACATCGTCCAACGTCATTATCTCTCCGGGGGTCAGCTGCACGAACAGGCAGGCCTTTTCCCCCAAAACAGGATCGGGCATCGGGACGATGGCGGAGAATTGCACCTTCGGGTGATCGTCTACCAAAGCCTCGACGTCGATCGGATTGATCTTGATACCGCCGCGATTGATGATGTCCTTCACGCGCCCGGTTAGATAGACGTTGCCATCCTTGTCGATCTTGGCCAGATCGCCTGTACGGAACCAACCGCCTTCCCGCATCGTCGCTAAGTTCGCCTCGTCGTTGTTGAAATAGCCCGCGAAGACGAAGGCGCCACGCACTTCCAACTCGCCCTCTGCGTCTGGCCCTAGGGTTTTGCCGTCCAGGTCACACACCCGTAGCTCGTGCCCGTCTGGCGGCGTGCCGACGGAAGTCATGCGGATATAAGTGGGCGCATTGGGCGGGTTGATCATGGACATTAGAATCTCGGTCATGCCGAACATCTGGTAGACAGCGGCGTTCTTAAACGCATCCTCCACCTGCAAAAACACCTCCGGTGGACAGGCTGCGCCCGCCAGCACAGCCGTTCGGAGCGAGCTGGTTGCGTCCGGCGTCAGCGCTCCCGATTGCAGCGAGCCCAGGAAATGCGCTGGTGCGCAGAACATAACCGTCGGACGGCACTCCGCCATCGCTTCCGAGAATTTAGCTGGGGAATACATTTCCATCAGAACCACCGACGCACCGGCGTAGAGCGATATGCCGGCGACGCACATGCCGTAAATGTGGGTAAATGGAGGCGCCGACAGCACCCTGTCGCTTTGCCGGATATTGCAATCCGAGGACAGCAACCTGTGGCTCGCGCTCAGGGTGCGAAACGAGTGGACGACGGCCTTCGGCTGGGCGGAAGTCCCCGACGTGAACGCGAGAACGCAAGGATCGTCGGCCGAAGGTGGGTCTTCTATCTCCTTAGGCGCTGCGCTTTCTAAAGCCTCGAAGGCCA
>JAPULJ010000174.1 GCA_027295145.1 Alphaproteobacteria bacterium
CCGTGCCTTTGGTGCGTCTGGCATCGATGTGTCGGTGTGGTAGAGCGTGGGCCGCGCGCCAAGGTTCTCTGCGGCGGCGGCAAATCCGCCTTCGTGCGCGGCATAGTCGGTGCTGTCGAGCAAATCGATCTCGCGATGGTCCTGTTGGTGGACCAACGCGTCAGCCGTCTTGATCCGTTCTGAGAACCCCTCGACGTCCGAGCGACCATCGAGTCCTGCCCCGTAGGCGTTGGCGGACGCCGCGATGTAGCTCTCGCCAAGCTGCGCGCGTTTGTCCCACCGACCGGTCGCGATGAGGTCTGACACACCGGCGCCGTATGCTCCCGGCGCAGCTCCATATATTCGCGTGGTTGCCCGCCGGAACTCATCGTCAACAAGGTCGCGCGCCAGGGCGGCAAGGGGATTGATTTCGTCGGCCTCGTTGCACCTCGCGACCGCCTGCACGATATTGTCGAACATCGTGATCTGCGTCTCGAAAGCATCGCGAAACAGGCCGGATATCCGCACCGTCACGTCGATTCTGGGCCGTTGCAGCACGGCGATCGGGATGATTTCAAAACCGCTGACGCGGTTCGATCCCTCGTCCCAGATTGGCCGCACCCCGATCAGAACCAGTGCGAGCGCCAGATCCTCCCCGCCGGTTCGCATCGTCGCGCTTCCCCAAAGGTTGATGAGGAGCGAGCGTGGCCAGGCGCCATGATCCTGCAGATGACGACGTAACAGCTCGCTCGCGGCCTTTTCGGCGAGGACCATCGCCGAGCGGGTCGGCACCGCGCGCGAATCGATCGTGAACATGTTCCGGCCGGTGGGTAGGACATCGGCGCGGCCGCGGGTCGGCGCCCCCGCCGGTCCTGGCGGCACGAAGCGCCCGTCGAGCGCCGAAAGCAGGGCTTTGCGTTCTGCGTCAGCGCAACGATCAAGTCGCGCAATAAGCTCGCTTTCGTCCATATGTGCGTGCGAGGCCGCCAGCGCCTTGCCGAGCGCGGCACGCCGGCTATCGCTGGGAGGACGGCCGAACACGTGCAGACCCTCTCGGATTTGCAGGTCTTTTACGTCGCACAGATAAGCATCGAGGCGCGCGAGCGCGTCGTCATCCGTCAAATCACCGGCGGCGCCGCATTCCTCCAGCAAACCGCACGATTCCGCAAGTTCCAGAATCCTGTCGCGGAGGATCCCGGTGCGCCGGGCATCGAGGCCATCAGCAGCAGCATATTCGTCGATAAGACGCTCAAGCTCGGCCGCAGCGCCATGAGAGCCTGCGGACTTCAAGGGCGGCGTCAAATGGCCAATCGTAACGGCGCCGAGCCGCCGTTTTGCAGCCGCCGCTTCGCCAGGATTGTTGACGATAAACGGGTAGATCACAGGAAGTCCCGCCGTCAGGACGGTTGGAAAGCAGTGCTCGGACACGGCGACCGCCTTGCCCGGCAGCCATTCGAGAGTGCCGTGGGCGCCCATGTGGAGGATCGCATCGATGCGCTCGATCTGCCTCAGCCAAAGATAGAATGCGACATAGGCATGGCGCGGCGGCTGATCCGGGTCGTGATAGACCGCTTTGCGCTCGAGCGACGACCCCCGATCGGGCTGGATCGCCGCAACAACGTTGCCAAAGCGGCTGAACCGCAGGCAAAAGGCATCGTCCGATATGGCGGGGTCTTCGTGCGGTTGGCCCCAGGCCGCGTGGATTTTCTCGCGCACCGCCTTGGGCAGGTCCGCGAAGAGCCGGTCATATTCGCGCAAAGTGAGGTAGGGCTGCGGATCAGCCTCGCAAAGACGCGCGCCCATCGCCCGGCCATCGGGCAACTCGGCCCCGACCGAATACCCGGCTTGGCGCATAAGCGTGAGCGCCTCGACGCTGCTCTCGATCGCATCGAGGCCGATCGCGTGCGCCGCCTGTCCCGCAGCGGGATAGTCGGACAGAATGAGCGCAATTTTCCGT
Source organism: Alphaproteobacteria bacterium (assembly GCA_027295145.1). Classification (GTDB taxonomy): domain Bacteria; phylum Pseudomonadota; class Alphaproteobacteria; order JAPULJ01; family JAPULJ01; genus JAPULJ01. The sequence goes on from JAPULJ010000174.1 coordinate 1,937, forward strand.
TTCCGGCGACCGACTTCCGCCAGATGTACCCAGCCGGCAGCCTGTCCGGCCGCATATCTGATGCCGCCAGCGTCGCTCTGGTGCGCCGTTCGGGCAAATTCCAGACCCGGGATCGGCGTTTCGTTCGCCTTGAAAGAGATCGCCGTGCTTGACAATCGTCCATCGAGTTCGGGCAACACCACCTGCATGGCGAGGTCGGCCTGGGAAAGGCCCCGGGTCGATAGACTCCAGGCCTCGCGGCTCGATCCGGACAGCATGACCTGCAGCACGGGCACGTCCGCCGCATCGAGCGGCGTTGAGCCATCGCTGCGCCGTGCGGAGAACGCGGTTGCGTTCAGGATCACCCGGGGTTTGATTTCCCGCAGGACGGTCTCGACGAACTGCCCGGTCTCCAGGTCCTTCAGACTCGAAACATAGATGCCGATCGGCGCCAGCCCGTGTTGTTCGAGCGCCGTGGCAAGGTCGTCTATCGGACGGGTGTCGCCGGCCTGCAGGTGGGCTCGGTAGAACACTATTATCGCACGCGGGTTATCGTCTGGGATACCGCCGGAGCCAAGCGGATGAAGCCCATGCTTGGGCATCATTTCCGCCGGCATGGCGGTATCGGGGCCATGCCCGGCGAGGTGGGCCATCAGGCGCAGTGCCTGGCCGGCGTTGCGAGGGCCGCCTTCTGCGAAATAGGCGTTGAGCCGGGATACGCTCGAAGGATCGATGCTCGACAGTTGAGCCAGGCCGGGATCGAGCTTGTTGTCGCCGGGCAGCAGCGCGAGGCCTATTTCGCGCTGGGTGCAGACGCGCGCCAACTCTTCGGCGCCGTAACGCCAATAGTCCAGACCTCCCAGGAGGCGCGCGACGACGATCCGGGCGCCGACGATCACCGAATCTATATAAAGGTCGACGGAGAGTGGATGCCGCAGCTTGCCAATATTGGCAAGCCGCAGCGAAGGCAAAGTTTTACGCGCGGCCTGCCAGGCGCTCGCGGTAGCGCCCAGATCGCTGTCCGCGAACGACAGCAGCACGAGATCGGCGGGCGTCTGCCCGAGATCGTTGGCCGCATCCGCCGCATCGAGACTATGCGTCTCGGGGACCAGCATGTGCATGCGTCGCTACCCCCGAATGGCCGCTTCGATGGCCGTTCTGTCGAACCCTGTTTGGCCGATGACGACCAACTGACCTTGGCGCGCCTCGTCAGCCGCCCAAAGACGGTCGTAATGATGCCGAAAGCGATTGCCGACGCCCTGCACGTTCAAGCGCATGGCTTTTCCGGTGACCGAAACGAAGCCCTTGATGCGAAGAATGTCGTGGTCGGCGGCGACAGCCGCCAGCATGTTCACGAACGCATCGGGCTCGGCGATTTCCGGCAATGGGACGACGAAGGAATCAAAATCGTCATGTTCGTGGTCCCCCTCGTCGTCGTGGATCGATGGTCGGTTGTCGAGATCATCCTCGGCCGCCGCGCCAAGACCCAGAATCACCGCCGGATCGACCGCGCACTCACGCGCATCGATCAGCTTCACGGCCCGCGGAGTTGCGGTTCCGATTTGCTCTCGGAGCTGCGCCAGATCGCCGTCGTTCAGGAGATCGGTCTTGTTGAGGACGATGAGATCGGCGGCGTTGAGTTGGTCCTCGTACAGCTCAGCCAGCGGGCTGTCGTGTTCGAGCGAGGGATCGTCGGCCCGCTGGTCGGCGACCGCGTCCGGATCGTCGGCGAAGCGTCCGGCGGCGACCGCCGGGCCGTCGATGACCGCGATGACGCCGTCAACCGTCATCCTCGATCGCACGGAAGGCCAATCGAAGGCCTTGATGAGCGGTTTCGGCAAAGCCAGCCCCGAAGTTTCGATAACTACGTGTTCGGGCGGGTTATCGCGATTGATCAGGGCCTCCATGGTGGGCAGAAAATCTTCGGCCACGGTGCAGCAGATACACCCGTTGGCGAGCTCGACGATATTGTCCTCGGGGCAGTCCTCGATGCCGCAGCCTTTCAGGACCTCGGCGTCGATACCAAGACTGCCGAATTCGTTGACGATCACGGCGATGCGGCGTCCCTTGGCGTTGGTCAGCAGATGCCGCACCAATGTCGTTTTGCCGGCTCCCAGGAAACCGGTAATGATGGTCGCGGGGATCTTCGGCGCGTCAAAGGTCGTCATCGGATATCCTCGTTGGCGGCAATATCGTCGGGATGGGCGGGCAGGCGCGCGATTACGACATCGCGCAAGGCGGGCGAGCGTTTCGACGGCATAATTACACCGGACTTGGACGCGGCGTAAATCGTGGCGTAGTCGACCAGCGCCTCGGCTTCGGCGTCGGTCAGTTTGCCCACGATATACGACCACTTTCCGGGCATGGAGAGTGCGGCGGTGCATCCCTGCTCGCAATTGGCCATGCAGGCGACCGGGTTCACGATGATCGGGAGCGGGGCGTCCGCTGCGTCGATCGCGCGTTTGACGGCCGCAAGCAGACGCGCACCATCGGTTTCTTCATCGGATCCCGAATTGGTTTCAATTGTGGAGTCCGTATCGGTGCCCGGAGCCTCGCCCGCGATCTGGCAGGTCAGGCAGATATGAAGGATCGTGTGGGTATTCCGTCCCAATATTTGCTCCAATCAGCCGCGCATGGCTTCATTAGATTTCAGCCGGGATTTTGGAGCATTGGCTCGGCGCCGGGAGCCTTGCCCCGGCACGCCAAGAACCCGCGCGCCCCGCCCGGATCGATGGTTACGTTCTTGACGGTAGGTTTCCTGGCTCGCGAATTTCGCGGCCGATCGACGCCTTCCCAGGCAATGCCCAGTGACCGCGCCGCGATTCGGCGCGAAATCGACCAGCCTTTCGCTTACAGTTGCGGGGGCAGCCGCGGAATTGGGGTCTCAACCCTCACCGCATTCCCTTTTTACCTTCATGATGAAGGACCGTCCTGCTTTAATTATCCTTCTTGGGCGGACAGTGTCAACGCAAGGCCCCGCTCGTCCTCGACCGCAAACCGGCCACGCACTATGAAACTTCCACGCCTGACGCTAATCCTCGGGGGCGCGCGATCGGGCAAAAGCCGCCATGGCGAAAACCTGATCCGCCAACTGCCCGAGCCATGGACCTACATCGCCACGGCGCAGGCATTCGATGACGAGATGAGCCGCCGCATCGAGGAGCATCGGGCGCGCCGCGGTGCAGGGTGGATTACGATAGAGGCGCCGAGTGAACTCGGCGACGCTGTTCGTTGCGCTGGCGAAACCGCGCCGCTACTCGTCGACTGCCTCACGCTCTGGCTATCCAACATCATGCTGGCGGAGGCATCGATGGAGAGTGAGATGGAGGCATTGGAAGCCGCGCTCGATTTGCGCTCGGCCCCAACGGTGTTGGTGTCGAGCGAGGTTGGGATGGGAATCGTTCCGGAGAATGCGCTGGCGCGTGCTTTCCGGGATGAAGCGGGCCAGATACACCAAAGGCTTGCCGAGCGAGCGGATTGTGTGCTGACTATGGTCGCCGGATTGCCGCTGACCATAAAGCCCGCCAAATGAGCGCCAAGACAGAACAGGATGATCGCCACCGCGCCAAAATGGCCAAGCGCAAGGCCGTTCAGGACGCCGAAGTGGCGGGAAAGACGTTAGAAAAAGGCCTGCTGATTGTCCACACGGGCCCTGGAAAGGGCAAATCAACCGCGGCGTTCGGCTTGCTGTTGCGCGCCATTGGCCGGGGACAGAAATGTGCGGTCGTGCAGTTCATCAAGGGCGCCTGGTCGACGGGCGAGAAAATAGCGCTTGAACGTTTTGATGATCTGGTCGAGTGGCATGCATTGGGCGAGGGTTTCACTTGGGAGACGCAAGATCGCGATCGGGATATCGCGGCCTGTCGGCGGGCGTGGGATAAGGCGTGCGAATTGATGGCCGATCCAAAACTCTCGCTGCTGGTACTGGACGAGCTGAATATTGCTCTTCGATACGAATACCTGCCGCTTGACGATGTCGTCGCCACGTTGCGTAGCCGCCGGCCCGAATTACATGTCGTCGTGACCGGCCGGAATGCGAAAGACCCGCTGATCGAGGCGGCCGATCTGGTCACCGAAATGACGCTGGTGAAACATCATTTTGCCGCCGGCGTTAAGGCTCAGGAGGGCATCGAGTTCTGATCCCGGCCGTCAGATCAGATCCTTATAATGAGCGCGGCTGCGAGCCCAACTGCAAATACTTGGATAAGACACGCGATGTAGTAGAGCCGTAGCGCGTGCCGGATATCAGCGGCGTCGAGCTTGCTGCGCGCGCTCCCCATCCAGGCGCCCTCTGTGGTCCGACCGGCGTATCGTCTCGGGCCGCCTAGCCGGAAGCCGAGCGCGCCAGCCATCGCCGCCTCGGGCCATCCCGCGTTTGGCGATTCATGCTTTCTTGCATCGCGAAGCACCGCTCGCAAGGCGTCGATTGCCCGCGCGCCGGGCGTAATCGCTGCCGCCAGAACTAACCAGATTGCTGTCAGACGGGACGCTGGCAGGTTCACCAAATCGTCAAATCGCGCCACCGCCCAACCGAAATCCCTGTGCCGTTTGGTTCGATGGCCGATCATGCTGTCCGCGGTGTTGATTGCCTTGAACGCCGCTATTCCGGGCAATCCCAACCATGTAGCCCAAAAGATCGGCGCGACGACACCGTCGGAAAAATTCTCTGCAAGGCTCTCGATCGCAGCCCGCGCGACACCCGATTGGTCGAGGGGATCGGTCTCGCGGCCAACGATATGCGCGACCGCGGCGCGCGCTTCGATCAGGCCGCCATCCTCCAGCGACCGGGCAACGGCGGCGACGTGCTCGGCGAGGCTGCGTTGTGCCAGAAGCGTCGCCGCGAGGAAACCAAGGAGCAGCGCCGCGGCGAGCGGGGAAATCAGTATTAGAGCAAGATATTGGATGAAAATCGCTGGGAAGCTCGCTGCGGCCACAACCGCGAACAGGACTAGTATTCCGTTGAGTCGCCGCACCCCATCAGGCAATGTGACGCGATTGAACCGCTGGTCCAGGCGGCCAATCATTGCGCCGATCCAGACCACCGGGTGAGCGATGGCCCTATGGACCATCGGCGGATAGCCGACGGCGGCTTCCAGAACGAGTGCCGTTGCGGCGGACAGGACGGTTACTTCAAACCACATGGATCAGAGCTCGCAGACCAGCCAAACGCCTAGCATGTTCTTCTCCAATGGGGGAGAGCGCTCAGTTGCGCATGGCGGGCGTTTGCGCGCGGCGATACGGTGCTTTCCCGACGCTCCAACCCCGTTCTTCGATCTGTCGACTGGCATCAACCCGGTTCCCTATCCAGTTCCGGAATTGCCGGAGGGCGCGTTTTCACGTCTTCCCGAGCCGGAAAATTTACTGTCGCTGCAAAGCGCGGCTGCTGAGGCGTACTTGGTGGATGACCCCAGCATGGTTGCAGCGGCGCCAGGCACGCAGAATTTAATCGAAATGCTGCCGCGTCTCATACCTCCCGGTCCCGTTATGGTGTTGTCACCGACCTATGGGGAGCATGCGCCCGCCTGGGTGCGCGCTGGCCATCAGGTGACGTTGCTCGACAAATTTGAAGATCTGAAGTCTGCCATGACCGCTGTCCTGTGCAATCCGAACAACCCCGATGGACGGCGCTTGGAACCGACGATGCTAGTCGAGCTGGCAAAACACCTTGCCGCGAAGGGCGGGCGGTTGATCGTCGACGAGGCTTTCGCCGAGTTCGGCGAATTTCGGATAAGCGTGGCACAGTATCTGCCGCAAGACGGGCTTATAGTGCTTCGATCGTTCGGTAAGGCTTATGGTCTGGCTGGATTGCGCTTGGGGTTCGCGCTGGCTTCGCCGGATATTGCCGGGGTGATCCGCGCCGCGCTAGGCCCATGGCCGGTGTCAGGTCCCGCGATCGCCATTGGCGCAGTGGCATTGGCAGACGCCAAATGGCGAGAGGCGGCAGGAAAGCGGTTGAAAGCCGACTGTAATAGACTGGACCGCTTGCTCACTGGCGCCGGATTTCGCGTGGCAGGCGGCACCAGCCTGTTCCGGTTGGCGTCAGGTGCGCACGCGGCGGAAACCTGGCTTCGATTGTGCCGGGCCGGCGTTCTGGTGCGGTCGTTCGAAGAACACCCCGATTGGCTCCGTTTCGGCTTGCCGGGCACCGAGGCGGAATGGCGGCGCCTGGAAAGCGTCCTCTAGGGCGAAGATACGTTAACCGCTGACGAGTGGCTGGCTTGGGATATTCGTCAGCGGAAAATGCGGCTCATCTCCCGCCGCATGCTGCGTATTTTCCGCGCCGAAGCCACCGATCAACGGAACGCCGCGGCGGCTGCGCAATAGTCGGTCACGCTCAGGACATTCATGCTTGATTATGAGTTCCCGTGACAACATCCACTGGCCAGTTCAGTTTGCTATCATTGTACTTACTATGTATTTGCTAGGATGAAATATTGGCCGATCGTAATCGCTTAAATCTTTGAAATAATTGGCGCGCCCGACAGGATTCGAACCTGTGACCTTCGGCTTCGGAGGCCTATAGTTTAAGCCGTCACCCACCGCCACACCACGAATCTTACCGATAAACCGGTGTATTTAAAGCGACTTTCCCCGCCACTTCCCGACAGCAATTCTCTGTGCTATGGTTGCTATGTGGTTGCTAGGCCCCAACAGCAACCATTGGAGAGAGGCTGCCATGAACTCGACCGACGCTTCGTCTGACCGCCGCCGCCGCATCACCAAGCGGACTGTGGATGCGCTGAAGTCAGGACAGAT
>JAPULJ010000175.1 GCA_027295145.1 Alphaproteobacteria bacterium
AAGGCCTGCGCGCCGCCCCCGAAGAGGGCTAAAGCGATCACCGTTGTCAGATAGAAATTCAACTTATGGTCCATAAGTAAGCCTTCGCACTTGGCCTGATGATGCACACTTCGAGACGGTCGCCTACTTCGGTTGGCGACGCCAATCTACGTAAACTCCTGAAGGAGATCAAAGCGATTTCCGCACTTAGCGCTACATATGCGCGAATTGTTGTATGGTCCCATAAATTCAGCGTATTTGTTGTCGCCTGTCGTGATCGCACCGCGACGTTCGAAGCACACCGGCTGCGCCGCGGGTCAACTACTCTTCATCACCACTTTGCTGCCCGGACACGCCACCAGCTCGCGAATAGACCATGGCAAGTAGATGGGTTGAAGTACGTTACTGTTACCGACTTTTCGCCGCTCTGTGGCTGTCGCCTTAGCGGCGAAAAATTAGTTGGGAAACGGAGTGCTTCGGACGGAGGACTCGCCTTTTTGGATCTTTGCCACATGAGCATTTGATTCATTGGAGAATGTGGACGACCGGCATGGAGAAGCACAGGTTGGCACTCAGAGGATCGCTCGGATCGAGAAGTGCCTTTTGGAGTAGGAAGCCGGCCCAACCAAGGAAGATCGTCCGCCGCCCGGACGCTCACAAACACAAATCGGGCTTATCGGCGGGCGCCTAGACGCCTAGCGCGACTCCCGCCCGGAGCGGAGGGAACCCGTTCCCGATGCGGTGGCAAAGATCAGTCGTTGAAAATGCGCCACGCGCCATCTCAAGGAAATCCAGTCGGAGTAGGTAACCTATTGATTGATGCCTCTCTCTACCGACCGAATCCTGTAGTATTCTGTCTCACCCAACGTGACCGAGGAGACGGCTCTATGTTCGGTAACACTCCAGGTTTGCGCACCCTTATCGCTGGGGTTGCGATCTATGCAGCTATCTCAGCAACTCCATTGGTTGCAGAGGCGGAGCCAATCTCCAACCTGGTGCCAGTCACTTCGTCTCAGCTCGAGAACGCTGAACCGGGTCTAGGCGTTCAATACTTTAGGGGTTGGAAGTTCGACAGCATTCGCGAAATATTGGAATTGAAGGACTGGAAAAAGCCAAGGGTGGGAGAACCCCTGCCCATGCTCAATTACAATGTCGGGCCCGGCGACGTTCTCACGACCAAGAGCCACGACCTGGTGGGCGCCTTCATTGACGGGTACATCAAATTCGATCAGGCCGGTCTCTATCTTTTGGCGGTTCAACATAACGACGGCGTGCGTCTGTCTCTCGGTGGCCAAGAGATCTATGAAGATCCGATCGTAGCGCCGGACCGTTTCTCGCCAAACCTCGAGGTACAGATTGATCAGCCCGGCTGGTACGAGATTTCCCTGATCTACTACGAAAAAAAGGGAACATCGACCCTTGAGCTTTATTGGCAGGCGCCGGGGTCGGACGAGTTCGAATTCGTGCCGGCCGAAGCGTTTAGCCATACCCCTCGAGGGGACGAGACGACCTGAACAATCGCAGCGACGCAAGTCGGCCGCACAGGGCGCCAAACCCCCGCGAGGACGTTCGACGAGCCTCTTTCTAACAAACTGCCTATCTCGAAACCGCCCCCGTGACCTCTGCCACATGCGGCAGATAGTCTCGAAATTGGATGACGGAGATAGGTGGCCCAGCGCTAATTGTGCTCAGAAGCCCCGACCCGCGTTTTGTTTGGTCGAGCCCAGCAGCCCTACTCCGCTCCTCTGCCTTCAGAACTTCAGTGGCCGAGGCGGCCCATCTCGAAGGTGTAACAGTAACATACTTCAACCTAACCACACGCCGTGGCATCACTGCGACAATGAAGAGGTATTGGGATGCGCTGGCTCGCCATTCTTGTTGCTGTTGGACTGGCCTTTCAAAGGGTGGCCGTTGCCGACGCCGCCCCGAGACGCGCGAGGTGTGACCCAATGCCGGTGTACCAACTTGGAGGGGCGGAGTATGCGGCGTTCGAACAGGGACTTTGAGGATTGTCAAATAAGGTCCGAGGTGACCCTTAGGTTCAAGGGTGGGAACGTAAAGGCAGGAGAGTGGAGCGGGATTTTTGGTGAGTTGTTACCGAGGCCAGCGCGCTATGGCGGGTATTTCAAGAATGGCCAAGGGAATGAGCGACAACTGGCTTTCGGCGATCCCGGTGCTGCCATCGAGTACGCCGTGTCCGTCCGGCGCGAAGCTCAGGCGGCCATCAAGCCTAACCAAGGATTAGAAATATGTATTGCCGTCGACGTGGGAGAGATTATTGGAGCGTAGAACCTCGAAATTGTTCCTCGTGCATTGATTGAAGTATTCGGAGCCAGTGGGAGGCCTCGCTAGGTGTCAAGATTGAATCGTATCCTGAGCCAGGCGGCCAGGACGGGAATGCGAGAGCAAGTTGCCTACCAACAAATCTATTCGGGCGTTGAGGCGCCTCCAGGAAATTTTCAACGGATGCCGGCATCCCTGGGTGAGCGTGCCCTGCAGTGCCCGATTTGCGGGGTCGCAAGCGACAAATTCCTCCCATTTGGATTAGGCGGACGTCCGAACGCTCAGTGCCCGAACTGTGGATCGTTGGAACGTCATCGCATTTTTTGGCTGTATTTGTCCGATCGAACCGACTTCCTGCGGCGTCCCTGCAAACTGTTACACACTGCGCCCGAATCTTGCCTCGAGGCTCGGCTCCTCGCGCGGCATGGTAGCGACTACGTCACAACTGACCGCTACAACCGACGCGTCAGCATCGAAGCCGATCTCAAGGCCCTTCCATTCGTAGATTCCGCTTTCGATGTCTTGCTTTCATCTCATGTTTTGGAGCACATCGAGGATGACGGTGCAGCGATCCACGAGCTCAGCCGTGTGCTCCGACCCGGTGGGAAAGCCGTCATTATGGTGCCCTATGATCCGGATAATCCTACATACAGCAATCCGGTACTCACAACTCCGGCGGAACGCATGGTAGCCTACGGACACCCGTACCACTATCGCATCTATGGGTATGATCTCCTCGATCGCCTTGCAGGAGCGGGGCTCGCTACCCGGGTCTGGTCCACGAATGAGCTGTTCTCATCTGCTCAACGGCGGCGGTACCGTCTCAACGCCAATTATTTGCTTGCCTGCGACAAGAGATAGGAATTCAGTGACGATTCGCTCCTTTCGCGAATCGCGCTGACAACGGCGTTGAAGCGCCGATCGCTATCCCGTGCGAACAGTTGGAAGTCGCGCCGGAGCATTAGTCGGCGGCTTCAAACCAGAAGGTGTCGGGCCGGTACATGCCGAATTGTGCGCCCGGGTCCCAATTATAGATGCCTTCGCGGGGCACGTTGCGCAGGCCATTGCGGACGACGATCGGCTGCATGACGCCGGAGACGACGCCGATCGAAAATACCTGGTCGGCGTGGATCGACAGCATCTTGCCCCAAACCTCGGTTCTCTCCTCGTCTGAGCCCGCGTTCAGCCATTGCCGGTGCAGGTTCTGCAGTTCGATGGCTGCGAGCATGTCGGGCGGCTCACCCACCCGACCCTTGGTCTCGTAGTATTGGCCCCATTTCGGCCATTGATAGCTGTGCTGCGACGTGGGCGCGAGCGCAACGGGATTGAAAGCGGCCGTCGGTACGCCGTTTTCGAAGCCCGTCCAGACCGAGATCTGCGTTTCGCCGGCAAAGATCCGGTTGCGGAACACTTCCCGTTGCAGGGGTTTGGTGAACAGTTTGATTCCGATGGAGGCCCAATCGTCCTTGATCAGTTCGAGGATGTCGGTCTGTTCGGTATCTTCCCCGGCGGTTTCGACGATGACGTTCATTTCGCGGCCGTCCGGCAGAAGACGGACGTTCCTGCGGCCACGCTCGGTCAGACCCATCTCGTCCAGCAACTCGTTGGCAAGATCGATATCGAATTGCGCCCATTTGGTCTGATATTCCTCGCGAAACAGTGGGCTTTCGGGAAGCACCGTGTTGTTTCCAGGTATCGCCAATCCGAAGAAGATAGCCTCGTTGATGAGGTCGCGGTCGATCGCCAACGACAGGGCGCGGCGGAAACGCGCGTCGCGCATGACCTCGCGCCAGACCGGGTCGTTGATGTTGAGGTTGGGGAAAAGCGCGAAATGGGAGCCCTTGGCTTCGCGCCAGAGGTAGGTCTCGAAATTATTTCGCTTCTGCGCCGCGCGTAGGAACGTGTAGTTGTTGAAGTAGATACTGCGCGCCTGCAGGTCGACCTCGCCGGCGCCGGCCTTGGCCGGGATCAGCTGTGCCGTCGCCTGGGTCATAATGACGCGGTCGATGTAGGGCAGCTGCCGCCCGTTCTCGTCCACCCGATGGAAGTAGGGGTTCCGCTCGGCCTTGAAGCGCGTGGCGGGCGGCCTCGTGGTGTTCATCCAGGGCTGCAAGGTCGGCAGGCTCGGGTTGTCGAAGCGGTACATGTTGTCCTGCCGGTTATGCTGCGCCGCCCAATTTCGCGCGCGGCCGATGCGCTCCTCCAACTCCGCTTCCGTCGCGTAATCCGCGTGGTACTTCTTCAAGAAGTGCGCCGGCCGGTAGATGAACAAGGGCGACGCGCCGGCCAGCCGCGGAAGGAAGTTCGCATTGTTCGCGGGCCAGGTGTAACGAACGGTGGTCTCGTCCACGACCTCGAAAACAGGCGGTTCCTCCTTGACCAGCATATCGACCGGCGGCCCGGACGGAGACAGGTTCGGGTTGTTGGCGACGTCCTCCCACCAATAGCGGAAATCTTCGCTCGTGAAGGGCGCGCCGTCCGACCATTTGTGCCCCGGCCGAAGGTGAAGGGTGAAGATGCGTCCCTCTTCGACGTCGATGCTTTCCAGGATGTCCGGGACGAGTTCGAAATTCTCGGTGTAGCCGACCAGGCGGGCATATCCGTAAACCACCAACAGCCGCACGTCGCGCGACCGTCCGATCAACATGCGCAGATCGCCGCCGTGCCGGCCGGCTTGGCGCTCTCCGCTCAGCGTCACGACGCTCGGTGCGGCGGGCAGCCGCTCGGCGACCGGCGGAAGCCGGCCGCTCTTCACGGCGTCTTCGAACATGGGCGTTTCGATGAGTGTGAGCGCGGACGCCGTGGGCAAAGGGCCGGGCGTTGTCAGGAACAGGAGCGTGGCAAAGACCGCCGCCGCCATACCAAACACGCGCATGAGCGGCTTCATGTGCGTAACTCCTCGGGACTAACATTTCCGGTGGCACGAACATAGTGGCCGCCGCCCAGATCAACCATATTGGACGCCTCGG
>JAPULJ010000176.1 GCA_027295145.1 Alphaproteobacteria bacterium
TCGCCGGAGCGAACTCGATCTTCGTCGGACCCAAGCTGCTGACCACCGACAACCCGGAACGTGATCGAGACAACAAGCTGTTCGATCGGCTCGGAATCGCACCGATGCCGGCCTGACCGGTTCGTGACAGCCTCAATTTTGCCGCCGGATCGGATCGCGGGCGAGTGTTTATTTAACCTACGTGGATCACCGCCATCATACCCGCAGCCATATGTTCCAGGATATGGCAGTGAAACATCCAGTCGCCTGGATTATCGGCGACAAAGACGATATCAACGGTTTCGCGCGGGCGCACCAATACCGTATCGCGCCATTCCCTCAAGTTTGTTGGCCGCTCGTTGCGTGCAATCACGCGAAAGCTATGCCCATGCAGGTGCATGGGGTGATCGAAGACGGTCCGGTTGTTCAGACGAAAGACATGCGAGGTGCCGTGCTTCAGCGTCAGCAGTGGTTTCCAGCTTTTGGCCGTCTCCATCATTGCGCTGCCGTTGATTGCCCACATCGCGCCGCGAGGCATCGGTTGCGCGCCGCGAGCGGTTATGCGGCCGCCCATGGCCCCGCCTTCGAGCAGGATCTCGTGACGTTGCGCAGATTTGAGGTCGGGGGCCGCCAACGGGTTCGCTCTAAGATCGAAGGGCCAGTCGGGGACGGCTGGCCTCAACCTGGTCTTGGCGTAGTCCAGCTCGACCAGCTTGTAGGCGGATCGCCTGTAGTATGCGTCGAGCACCCGGATGCGCGTGCCGGGCTCGCCGGTGGCGTCGAGGATCACATCGGCGCGCTGCGCGGCGGCCAGCACGATCATGCCGCCGGGCGGCTCGTGCGGGCTCACCGGTTGGCCATCGAGGGCGACGATCTTCGGTGCATGGCCTTCGAATTTGAGACCGAAGGTGCGGGCGTTGGCGACGTTTACGAGACGCAGTCTGATGCGCTCGCCGGCGCGAATGGTGAAGCGGGTGGGGACGCGGCCGTTGATCGTCGCGGTATTGCCCAGCCGCCCAGCGTGGGAGAGATCGCGCGGATGCCCGAAATTGCCGGCGATAGCGGCCCGCCGTGTCAACCGCCAATCGTCGAGCACCCACAACACGTCGCGATCGACGCGTGGCGGTGACAGCTCCTCGACGATGAGCGCACCGGCCAGCCCGCGCCCGACCTGCTCGCTGCCATTGACATGGGGATGATACCAGTAGGTCCCCGCATCGGGCAGCGCGAAGTCGTAGGTGAAATCCTGGCCCGGCACGATCGGCGGCTGCGTGACGTAGGGCACGCCGTCCATATTGTTGGGCACCCGCAGACCGTGCCAATGCACGGTGGTCGGCTCGGTGAGGCGGTTGCGGACGACAACCTTTAGCCGACTGCCCTGTCGAGCGCGTAAAACCGGACCAGGCGAGGTGCCATTGTAACACCAAACATCGGTCATGGGATGGGGTGGCCCAACGATCGGGACCCTGGCTTTGGCGGCGGTCAGTGTCACCGAATTCGTACGCTCGGCGCCTAGCGCTGTTCCGGGTAACGCGGTCACAGCCGCGGTGGCGGCGGAACCGGCGAGGAAGGCACGACGGCCGAATACGGTCCCGTTGTGTGGGCGCTGGCTCATCGTGTCTTACCTTCCCGTTGGTATAGGCGCGATTTCAGAGCCGGCATCGCGATTCCTGATACGTGGCTCTGGGGAAGTGCCAAGGGGACCACTATCGTCATGATGTGGGTACATTAATAATGAATGTTCCAGCGCCGGGAAATACAAGTGCGTGGCCCAAGGCGGTCCACATGCTTGCACCGGCCGGCAACGATAGGGCAGGCTGGTGCGTATAACGCGGCACGAGGAAAAAGGAGTTCGCCGATGAACCGAAAATTACGCGCTGCGCTGGTTGGAGCGATCCTGCCCGCTGCCTATCTGGCCGGTGGCCCCGCCGCCGCCCAGTCTGATCCTATCATGGAACAAAACGGTGTCCGTTATGCCTGCACAGGCATCGCCGAGTCGGCGGACGATCCGCGCTGGACGCGGTTTCCACTCAAGCTCGTCTTCGCCACCGAGCCCGTCGGGGCGCTTCTTTCCGGCGTTCGCGCCCGCATCGAGGCGCCGGGCGGCGGTGTTGTGCTGGCGGTTCATTGCCCGGATAGTCCCTGGCTGATGGCTGGGCTCGCTCCCGGTCGCTATCGGGTTACGGCAAGCTTCGAGGGCCGGTTCGTTCGTTCTGTTTCAATCACCATCCGGCCGGGCAAGCAGAGCTATGTGGTCATCCGCTTCCCAGACGCTGCAAATCAGTAGGCGATTCAGCCAGGACCGGCCCGATCAGAGATTGGCTTTCTCGAAGATCACGGCGCCTAAGATCGCGTCCACGGTGACCCCATCGGTCGATAGTGGACACAACAGGCGGCTGACTTTCTTGTGCGCCTGCCAAGCGTTTTCGCACTTGTTGACGGAGTAGCGAGGTTTCGTGCCGGCTGCGAGGCGTTCGTATTCGCTCATGATAAAGGTTTCCCGCGAATCCCAAATCTGCGAGAGCGCAAGGTTGGTCAGCGGAAAGCCGACGCTTTTCTCGACATCGCTGCCCGCCAAGCGGACGATGCCGTCGAAAGGATCCCGTACGACATCCAGGATAATAAGATGAGTGAGCACGTCGCGTAATTCGATCGGATCGATTTCCGCGCGGCTGCACATGGCGCGATCCCCGCGCAAGGCGTTCCAATAGCTATAGGCAAGCTGGAAAACCACCCCGGCGTCAGCCAGCCTTTCAGCGACGAGAATCTCGTAAGCCTCTGATTCACCCTGGACATCGGTGAGCAAGGCGCTATCGCCGAACGAGGATGATGTAGGACCTAGTTTACTAGTCAGCGAGTTCATTTCGCTTCTCCAGGCGGGTGCAAGGTTGGATTTGAACGGGTGACGCTGACTCTGTCTGCGCCAGGAGGTCTCAGAGTTCCTTCCTTGGGGGATCGTATTATGAACACTGTTAGGATGAGGCTTGAACGGGCTTGGGAAGGAGTTGCTCCCTGGCTTCTTCACTGGCGCGGACCTCGCCGGCAAAGCTGATTGCAAGAAGTAGAATGATGGAGGCCTTATCGGTGTTGGATCGGTCCTTGTGGGCGATCAGGTAACGAAGGCCGTCGATAGTATTAAGCGCCTCATTTTTTAGGCGCGCGATCCATTCGTCGAAATTCTCATCCGATTCCGGCGCCTCGTTCTCGAAATCGCGCAAGGCTGAGAGTTCCCGATACAAATCCATAAGTTCCAGTTCGAGATCGACGACGGATTCGATGGCGTTGTTTGGCATGGATGCGTCTGGGTTCCCGCCGGAACCGTCCCCTTTGCATTACTCTTCAATTGCATGCGCGATTATGTACTACTGTAAATAGCAAGAAATCCGTTTGGCTACTTAAGGGAGATTACATACGTAGGTATACCTATGGCTGGGATGGTTTTGTGTTGGGTGTAACGTAAATTGCCGCTGGACCCCTCCGAGGGGGAAGGTACGGGTGCTGCAGCAAAATTGCGGTAGCAGGCTAAGCGGGTTC
>JAPULJ010000177.1 GCA_027295145.1 Alphaproteobacteria bacterium
GTAGGGCAAGGGCCAGCGCCGGCCACACAGCGTCTCATCGCGCTGGATTTGGCGCGCGGTGTCGGCATCGTCCTGATGGTGATCTATCACGGCTTCTGGGACGCAGATTATGTCTCGCTTCTGCCGCCCTGGCTGTTCGACGGGCCGTTCTGGAAATGGTTCCGTTTTGCAATTCTGAGCATATTTCTGCTGATCGCCGGCGCCAGCCTGGCGATCGCCCACGGGCGCCGAATAAAGCCGGCTCGCTTCCTCTGGCGCTTGGCGATCGTGGCGGTTTGCGCCGGCGCGATCACCGGGGTAAGCGCGCTTGTCTTTCCCGATCAGCTCATCTTCTTCGGCGTTCTGCACGCCATTGCCGTCTCGAGCCTCCTTGCGCTCCCGTTCGTCAGGCTGGCCTGGTACTGGCCGGCCCTGGCCGGCATCAGCGTTGTGGCGGTGGCCGGGTTTTCGATCCCGGCCTTCGAAACGCCGTGGCTCGGTTGGATCGGCTTCATGCCCGAGCCACCGAATTCGCGCGATTATGTGCCGCTGTTTCCCTGGGCCGGCATTCTCCTCCTCGGCATCGCCGGCGGCCATCTGGCTGGACGCTTGGGCGCCCCAGCGGGCAGAAGTTGGTCGCCGCGCCGCGCATTGGGGCACTGGCTGGCCGCCGGTGGGCGCAACAGCCTGCTGGTCTACATGCTCCACCAGCCGATCCTTTTTGCGTTGCTCTTCGGTGTTGCCTGGTTGGGCGCCGGTAGCACGACCAAACCCTTGCTGTTTGGCGGCCGGGCCATCGATTCCCCTGCTTATGGGCGCAGCTTCATCGGCGCCTGCCGTAAGAGTAGCGGGCAGGGAGGGCTAGCCCCGGCGCAAAGCGCTGCCTATTGTCAGTGCATGTTGAGCGCCTTGCGGCGGCGTTTCACCACCGCCGATCTCAGGCCCGGAGAAGTCACCCCGGCCACCCGGACGGAACTGCGCAAGCTCGGCAGATTGTGCATAAAGGAGACCATGCCGCCAACCGGTGCGCCTAAAAAGCCATGAGCAGATCCACCAAGAAAGCGCGTGCCGCGCGCCTCATGCGCAATGCCACCTACGCTTCGGTCAGCGTCGCCATCACGCTAATCGCCGCCAAGGTTGCCGCATGGATCATCACCGATTCGGTGGCCATCCTCTCGACCCTGATCGACTCGTTGCTCGACGCCTTGGCGTCCGTCGTGACCCTGCTCGCCGTGCGCCACGCATTGCAGCCGGCGGACAGCGAGCACCGCTTCGGTCACGGCAAGGCCGAGGCATTGGCCGGGCTTGGCCAAGCCGCCTTCATAACCGGCTCGGCCGTGCTGTTGGTGGCCGAGGCGGCCGGGCGACTGGCCTCACCCCAGCCTGTCACCCACGAATTTGTCGGTATCGGCGTGATGGGATTTTCGATCGCTCTGACGCTTGGTCTAGTCCTCTACCAGCAATTCGTCGTCCGTGAGACCGGCTCGGTAGCGATCGGCGCCGACCGACTGCACTATGTCGGGGACCTGCTGGTCAACGCCGCGGTCATCGGCGCGCTGCTTGCCACCAGCCTGCTGCAGCGCAGCTGGATCGACCCCGCATTGGCCCTTCTTGTCGCCGCTTACATCCTGTGGTCGGCCTGGCGGATCGTGCGCGGGGTGATCGATATCCTGATGGATCGCGAGCTCCCTGACGCCGACCGGCTGCGCATCCGCGAGATCGCCCTGGCCCACGAGGCAGTCCAGGACATGCACGATCTACGCTCGCGGCGCTCGGGCACCGACACCTTTATCCAGCTTCATATCGAACTCGACGGGGCGATGCGCCTGATCGAGGCGCACGAAATCGCCGACGCGGTCGAAGCCGATATTCGGAAAGCCTTCCCCGGCGCCGAGGTCATCATCCACCAGGACCCGGCGGGGATAGAGGAAGGCCATCCCAAGGTCGCCTTTCGATAGCGCAGGTTGCGATTCAACGGCTTTGATTTATTCCACCCCGTCATTTCGAACGCAGAGAGAAATCCGGCCAATCACCCGTTCATACCCAACCAGATTTCTCCCATCTGGACGAAATGACGATGGTGGAGTGGCGGCCCCGGCGCCCGGAAAGTCGCCGACCAGCCAGAAGGCAGGCCCGAAAGCTCAGTTGCCAGGTTTATGCGCGAGGTAGACGATCTCCTGGAATTCCAGTTTGGCCGGCGCAGGACCAAACTCTTTCTCCAGCGCTTCGGCAGCCGCCGCCACGATTTCGTCGGCGCTGACCGTGGCGCGCTGCTCTATTTCAATGATCGTTGGATTCCCGGTGACAAAACCCCGTGCGGGATCGTTATGATCTGCCGTTTCAACGGTTTCAGCAACGCGCGTAACATCCACCGCCTTATACCCTGCGTCGTTGAAAAGTCGGCGCCCGTCCTCGATGTTGTACAGGCTGAACGGGACTTCGAGGAAACGCGGTGGATCCGACACGAAAAACCCCTTTATCACCCGATCGACAATGCCGACCGCCAGATTCCGATCGAACGAATCCCAGACGTTCAGCGCCAGGACGCCGCCTGGTTTCAGAACGCGGGTCATCTCACTCATGCCCTTTGCCTTGTCAGGAAAAAACATGATGCCGAATTGGCAGACGACGGCGTCGAAGCTGGTGTCATCGAAGGGTAAATCGAGCGCATCAGCCTGTTCGTATGTCACGCCAGGGAACTCACCGTTTACATTCGCCGCATGGGCAAGCATCGCCTCGTTGAGGTCGGTTGCGACGATTTCTGTGCCGTCAGGCAGGGTGTTGGCCAAGTGGCGGGTTGAAATCCCCGTACCACAGGCCACCTCAAGCACTTTTGCAGTACGGCCAAGGGCGTCAGAGACGCGGCGCGCCATATCAGCGGCGGAGAATTCGAACAACAGCGGTCCAAGATAGGTGTCGTAATTCTCCGGTATCGAACCTGTAAAGCTGGCTTGCGTCGAAGTCGCTGTCATTTCGGGTTATCTCTCCCTAACGCTTCAGACTCCGACCAAGCAGGACACGCCGGCCAGGCACTGAATTTCAGTCAGTTGGCTTAGTACGCTAGTTAGTTTCCCGCCTGCAGGCTAACGGAATGTTGGAAGCCCATATATCGGCGAGCGAGATGTCGGCCTCGGGTCACCAGCAGACAGTAACGTCCACCCGATTTTGGTCCGGCCTTCCGCTAAAACCGATCCACGGTCATGCCGGAAATATCGATACCGGGATCGCGGCCGGCGATCAGGTTGCTGACGATCCTTCCCGAGGCGCAGGCTTGGGTCCAGCCGAGCACGCCGTGGCCCGTATTGAGCCACAGGTTGGGGTATTTCGAGGGGCCCAGCACCGGCACCTGGTCTGGCGTCGCCGGCCTCAGCCCGCTCCAGTGCTCGGCTTTGTCGTAATCGCAAACACCGGGCAGCAGGGCCTTGGCGCTGCGAACGGTGAGCGCGCCGCGTTTTGGGTTGGGGCTGTTGTCGTAGCCGGTAAATTCGGCGGTGCCGGCGACCCGCAGGCGGTCGCCCAGACGGGTTAGAACGATCTTCGCATCGACGTCGGTCAGGCCAACCCGAGGCGCTACGCTTTGTTTCTTTATCGGCGCGGTGATCGAGTAGCCCTTGACCGGGTAGACCGGCAACCGTACGCCGATGCGGCGCGCCAACAGCGGGCTGAAGCTGCCCAGCGCCAGCACGAAAGCATCCCCCGATACACCTGCGCCATCGGTATTCACAAGGATTATGCGGTCGCGCTCAGCCTCGATCCCCTCGATCCGTGTACGGTAGCGAAATCGCACGCCCAGCTTGCTGCACACCGCCGCGATCTTCTTGGTGAACTTAAAGGCATCGCCGATCTCGTCGTCGGGAGAAAATAACCCGCCGGCAATCTGGTTGCCGACCGCCATCAGGGCGGGTTCGATCTGGGTGCAGCGGACCGGGTCGGCGACTTCGTGCGGGCAGCCGAGCTCGTTCATGAACGCTGCATGATGGGAAGCTGCCTCGAAGCCCGCCGGGTCGCGGTGAACCAACAGCGATCCCATCTGCACGTAATCGTAAGCGATCTCCAATTCGTCCCGCAACTCGGCCATGAGCGCCCGATTGTAGAAGCCGAGCTTCAAATTCCGGGCCGTGCCAGCGCGATAGCGGGCAGCGGTACAATTGCGCAGGAAGCGCAGACCCCAGCTCCACATTGCCGGGTCGGCGCGCAGGCGGAAGAGCAGCGGCGCTTCCTCCCGACCGAGCCACTTGAGGATTTGCAGGGGCGCCTTCGGCGAGGCCCAGGGCTCGGCATGGCTGGCAACGAGCTGGCCGCCATTGGCGAAGCTGGTTTCCAGTCCCGGCCCCTCGCAGCGGTCGAGCACTTCGACCTCGTGGCCGTCGGCAGCGAGATAGTAGGCGGTCGTCACGCCAATGACGCCGCCGCCGAGCACGACGACCTTCATGGCAGGGCATTCGTCAGGTGAGCGTTGGTAAGGCGCATCTTGGCCGATAGGCAAGCACCCGGCAACCGCCCCTTTGCGCGCCGATAGGGGGGCGCTATGGTCCGCCGATGGCCAGGAGACCTAAAACCAGCCGCCATTCCCGCAAGAAATCCAAAAGGCGGACCTCCGGCGCGGAAGAACAATTACTGGCGCGGGCAATCTCGCTGCACCAGCGAGGCAAAGCCAACGAGGCCGGCGCGCTCTACGTCGAAATCCTCAATACCGATCCCGATAATCCCGACGTGCTTCACCGGTTCGGCGTGCTGCACGTCGATGTCGGCCGCACCGAGAAGGCCATCGAATTGATCGGCGAAGCGCTGCAGCACCAACCGGGCAATGCTGGTATTCGCTGCGATTTGGGCAACGCATTACAGAGTATGGGCCGCCACGAGGAGGCAATCGAGTGCTATCTCGCGGTGCTCGAAGCCGAGCCCCGCAACTTGACCGCCCTGACCAATCTGGGTCTGGTCTCGCAGATCCTCGGCCTCGACCGGGAAGCGCGTGCAGCGCTGACGGCGGCGCTGGAAATTGCCCCGACAGATGCGATGCTGAACTTCAATTTCGGCACTGTCTTGCAGGGTCAGGGCCGCCTCGACGAAGCCGAAGCGGCGTACCGCCGGGCGCTGACGGCAAACCCCAAGATGCTCGCCGCGCAGGTAAACATCGGCAACGTCAACCTCGATCGCGAACACTTTGCCGAAGCCGCGGCGGCCTTTGAGCGGGCCATCGCGCTGGACCCGGGCCTCGCAATCGCTCACGCCAATCTCGGCTCCGCTCTCGATGCGTTGGAGCGGGTCGAAGAGGCGAGCGCGGCAACTAGGCGGGCGCTTGAGATCGATCCCGACAATGTCATCGCCCTCGGCAATTTGGGTCAGGCGTTGCAGGAGGATGAGCAACCGGTGAAAGCGGTTAAAACCTTTCAGCGGCTATTGAAAGTCGAGCCCGGACACGTCAATACGCTCGCTCATTTGGCCATCGCCCTGCAGGAAGCCGGCCAGCGCGAGGAAGCGGCGGCGATTTTCGATTTTAAAACCTTGTTGGCGATCTGCCCGATCAGCCGCGTTAAGGGTTACGACAATGTCGCTAATTTCAACGCGGCGCTCAAACACTACATCTTGAACCACCCGACGTTAGTCTGGGAGCGGCCGGCGAAATCGACCACCAACGGCAGCCAGACCCTTGAACTGCTGACAGGCGATGATCCCGTGGCCATCGCCCTGCGGCAGATGATCGAGGATAATCTCGCCGACTATATCTCCACAAGGCTCATGAAAGCAGGCAGCCGCTACCGGGGCTGCGCGCCGCAGAACTGGCGGCTGACGAGCTGGGCCGTGGTGCTCAAATCGGGCGGACATCAGAGCCCGCACAACCATCCGATGGGGGTGGTCAGCGGCGTTTATTACCTGAATATCCCCGAGAGCGTCGGCCGGGAAGATGACGGGTTGGCCGGGTGCCTGCGGCTCGGCCAGTCGAACCTGCGCATCAAGGGCAAGCGCGACCAGGCTGGCTTTCTCACTGAAACCATCGCTCCGCTCGAGGGGGTCATGGTGCTCTTCCCCTCTTACTTTTGGCACCACACGATCCCCTTTGAGAGCAAGGACTACCGGATTTCCGTCGCCTTCGATGCCATACCAACCCAATAATGCGAAGCTGCGAGCATCGGTTCGTTGTCCAGAGTTCGGACAGAGCGCATCCGGAGAGTGGAAATTCGTCGACGGTTAGCCGCCATGCAGATCGAAGACCAGAGCGAGGTCGTGGCCTTTCTGAGCAGCAAGGCTGCCTTTGCCCACCTCGGCCTCGGCGGCGCGGTTAAACGCATCGAGACCCATATCTTCGTAGTGTTCCTGATCGGCGATCGCGCCTTCAAGCTCAGGCGCGCTGTCCACTTCCCCTATCTCGATTTCTCCGACGCTGGCAAGCGCCGCGCCGAGGCCGAGCTTGCCCTCAATCGTCGGACCGCGCCAGATCTCTATCTCGGCCTCCCCCCGCTAGAGCATGATGTTGTTAGTTGGATACAGTTTGACCGGATTACCTTTCGTCGTGGCAAGACGCGCCTCGCATGGCGATGCTGGAGCATCGGCAAAGGGGCGCAACGCTGCCATGGCGAGAAGGTAACCCGGCCTCTGGGTGGGGCCAAGCATCACGGCGCCGGTTTCACCGGGCTCTGGCTCGAAGCACCGGTGGAGGCGCTAGAGGAGCGGATCGCCCAGCGGCATGCGGATGCTTCTGACGCTCCCGCCGAGTTGGCTCGGAAGTCCGAGCATTACCAGACCGGAATGATCGCATGGCACTGCATCGATGCTTCGCTTGGCCCAGAGCGTGTCGTCGATTCGGCGCGGTCCGTGGCCCGGTTTACCGGCCGGTATTAATCTCAACCATAGCCGCTCGCAGTCCGGTGGGCGATTCTCCGACGTCATTTCTCGCAATAGGATGGTGCGCCAGGCGACATTCGCCTAAGTTCCAATGCATGGGCGATCAACGAAAGACACTGGTGCTGACCGGCGCGAGCCGCGGCATCGGCCATGCCACGGTCAAGCGCTTCTCGGACGCTGGCTGGCGCGTTATTACCTGTTCGCGCGATAAGGTTCCGGCCGAGTGCAAGCGCGACCCCAACTGGACCGAACACATCACCGCCGATCTTTCCGACCCGGCGGAAGTCGATCGCTTCGTCCTCGAGACGGTACGCTTGCTCGACCCTTCCGGGCTCAATGCCCTGGTGAACAATGCCGGCGTCTCGCCAAAGTCCCCCTACCAGGAACGCCTCGGCTGCCTCAACGGCGACCTTGCCGCCTGGCGCGACGTCTTCGAGCTCAACTTCTTTGCGCCCCTAGCCCTGTGCCGGGGCTTCGCCTCGGTGCTGCATGAAGGGAAAGGCGCGATCGTCAACATCACCTCGATCGCCGGCCACACCGTCCACCCCTTCGCCGGCTCGGCCTATAGCACTTCGAAGGCGGCGTTGTCTTCGCTGACCCGCGAGTTGGCGGCCGAGTTCGGGCAGATCGGCGTGCGCGTCAACGCTCTTGCACCCGGCGAGATCGAGACTGCCATGCTCTCGCCCGAAACCGACCAGTTGATACCGCGCATCCCAATGCACCGGCTGGGCACGCCGGCCGAGGTTGCCAATACCGTTTTCAGCCTATGCTCGCCGGATTTTTCCTACGTCACCGGGGTCGAAATTTTCGTCACCGGTGGTCAGCATTTGATTTAGAGCACGATCGAAAGGGCGACGCCGCTAGGTCGAAATGATCAGTGTGGCGAACACCGCCCACGACTTCTCATTCGCGCCTCTCGCGATTTTCGTCGAGCCAGGTCTTGAGCTGGAACAGGCTGGCGTGAAGGGCGTCGAGGTCCTTGGCGTTCCACTCGGCAAAGATCAGCCCCATTTTCGGCGACAGGCGGCGCAACGCCTCTTCGTATTTCACTTTCCCCTTCACGGTCAGAGTGTGGAATTTCAATCGGCCGTCTTGAGCGTCGGATTCGACCCGCAGGTATCCCTTGTCAGTCCCGGCTGGCCGGTCTCGAAGGCGTCAGCGAGACGCGTTACAGTCCAACGCTCGCCCGGAAAGGCGCCGAAATGATTGAGCATGACGAACTGGGCGAAGGGCAGATCAGTGCCTTTGAGCAACCGATTCATGCGCGTCACCAGGAGTTGCTGGCTGACCCCGATCCAGGTCAGGATCTGGCGGACCTTTTCCTCGGGGCTCATTGCTCGCTTGGGAGTTTCACGCGGTGCTCACGCGCGGATCATATCACCAAGCCGCCGCCGTGGCGCGGGTCCCGCCGGGGCGGCATGGCCGAGCCGGGCCAGCATCTGCACCGTCTGCCCCGACCCGGCCCCAACGACTTGCAGGAACCGCGCCTGGAGTTCGGCCATCTCGGAATATTCCTGAAGGAGCTGGCTCATCGGGTGCTGGGCGAGACCGAGCTCGGTCGTCTTCAGGTGCAGGCGCAGATAGGCGCGCCCCGTCTTGAGCTGCGTTTCGCGCGCGTTGTCTTCGGTGGTCAGCCAGGCGAATGCCATCGCAGAGCCGCCCTGGTCGCGGGCCATGTCGAGCCCGACCTCAAAACTCTTCGAAGCCGGATCGCGCATCGCCTCGCGCGAGAGCATGCCGAGCTGACGCAGCCACCACATCATCGGTCCGTGAATGCTGAGCCCGTCGCGGTGCTCGGCGATCTCCCCTGCTCCGATACGCATGACCTCGATGCTCTCGCCGAATTTGGCCGGCGTGCGGATTTCCAGGATCAGGGCATCGGTGGTCAGGCGCCGCAACTTGGCGAGTGGCCCGGCGCCGGTCGTGAGGTTGAGCCGAACCGCGGGATCGATCTTCAATCCCCGCAAGGAATTTATCTGGCCCCCGGTGAGCGGGCGATCGGTATCGTAAGTTTCCCGGTTGGTGTGGCGTTTCAGGACCTGCTTGAACAGGGGATCGATTTGGCGGTTAGGATCCTTCCTCAATATGATCTCCGCCACCGGCCGATCGTCGACCACGCGCGCGCCGAAGGCGCCTCTTGGAAAATAGGCGATCGAGGCGCGGTATCCCTCGGCGCCAGCGGCCATGTCGAGCAGTTCGAGAAAGGTACCGTGGCCGATCACGATCTGGCGCGCGAATGGGTCGGTGTGTGGCAGCAGCCGCGTGCGATCGCAATAGAGTACGATCCTGCTCGGCGTATTAAGATCGACCAGCCAGGGCTGGCGATTGTGGGGATTGGGCGCCAGGATGGCGTAACTGAGGATGCGCTTGCGCACATCATTCTCCCCGCGTCCCGGCTGCCGCCACCCTTCGATCGCCTCTGCCGGCATGCGGTCGCACCGCGTCAACGAAATCCCACCGGCGGCCAGAATGATTCCTCCCCCGGCTATGCGGATAAAACCACGTCTGGAAAGCATATTAACCTCCTATTAATACATTCCATAGAATGTTTAATATATTCCCTGGAATATATTGTCAAGAAGCAATCCACCGATTTTTGGCCCTCCTAAACTGTTATTTCGACAGAAGAGGAAGTTTAAGATCGCTTCCGAGCTGATTGCCAGCCGGATATTTACCCTCCGGTCGAAAGATTGGTTGGGGGCGATGTCAATACGACGATGATGGCATCTGGAAACGGGCTTGGTGGACCCCGGCACCAAGGCAGGCACGTGGAATTATCGCTAGACGCGCGCCGGGAACCACATGCCGGAGCAACAGCCCGTCAGCCGGTGAAGGTGATCTTCACCTCGCCGATACGCCGGAACTTCGCGATGCCGGTGCTGCCCGGCCGGGCGAAGTTCAAGCCGGTGACGGTGCCGGTGGTGACGATCTGGTCGCTCTCTAGGGTGATCCCGGTGGCCGACAGCTTGTTGACCAGCCAGGTCAGCGACTCGAGCGGATGGCCAAGCACTCGCACTCCCGTACCCGCGCCAATGCGCTCACCGTCGATGGTGAGGACGACCATCGTCTTGGCGAGATCAAGCTTGCGCCACTCCTTGATCGCCTCGCCGATAATCAAAGCTCCGTTGGCGCCGTTATCGGCGACGACGCTGGGCGCACCCCGCGTCAGCCAATTGTCGAGACGGGTATCGACCACTTCGATTGCCGGATGCATGACCCCGACCGCCTTTGTCACCTCCTCGCGCGTATAGGGATTGGCGCGGGGCTTGATCGACCTCTTAAGCCGGAAGGCAAATTCGCTTTCCAGCCCTAACTGATGGAAGGCCCCGGCCGAAAGTTCGGCCGGGCTGTCTTTCACGAAGGGGGAGAACAAGCGGGCATAGAACGGCTCCTTGACCTTTAGCATCCGCTGCTGATTGCGGGCGGTGCAGCCGATCTTATAGCCAACCACCGGCAGCTCCCATTCCTCGGCGAAGGTTTTTTGGATCAGGTAGGCATCGTCCATGTTGCGCGGACGGCATTCTTCAGGAAAGCCGGCGATCTGGCGAAAGTCACCGCGCGCGTTGAGCAGCAGCCGTGCCGCCTGGATCACGCGCGTCGGCCCGATACCTTCCTCGGGCTCGCCGCCCGGCTTGGGTTTCGCTGGCAAGCTATTGCGCCGCGCGCGCTTCCTGGCGCGCCTGCACCACCTGATCAGCGAGCCGCCCGGTTAGCTCCTGCAAGTGGTCGAACTCGAAATCGAAGGTGCCGATCCCTTGGGTCTGCGAGCGCAGATCAATGATCAGATCGTGGAGTTCCGCCTGTGGCATGTTCACCTTGACCGTGTCCCAACTCTTCCAGCCGGGGCGCGAATCAAAACCGAGGATCTGACCGCGCCGGCCGCTGACGATGCGCTGGACTGCGGCGGTGAACTCGCTGGGCACTGAGACTTCGACGGTGAAGATGGGTTCGAGAAGCACCGGGTCGCACTTCGGTAAGCCCTCGGACATGGCCATCCGGCCCGCCGTCTTGAAGGCCATATCGGAGCTGTCGACGGCATGGAACTGGCCGTCATGGAGCTTGACCGCGAGGTCGACCACGGGAAAGCCAAGCGGCCCGCGCTGCATGTATTCGAGGACGCCGGTCTCGACCGAGGGGATGAACTGCCTGGGGATGGCGCCGCCGACAATCTTGTTCTCGAAGGCAAAACCGCCGCCCCGTGGCAGCGGCTTGATCTCGACATGGACATCGCCGAACTGCCCGTGGCCGCCTGTCTGGCGCTTGAAGCGCGCGTGCTGGTCGACCCGACGGCGGATAGTTTCCTTGTAGGCGACTTGGGGTTGGTCGCGGGTGACACTGAGGTGGAAGTGGCTCTCCAGGCGTTCTAACGCTACGGCGAGATGGATCTCGCCCTGACCCCACAACAGCAGCTCGTTGGTGTCCCTGCTCTGCTCGAGAACCAGCGAGGGGTCTTCCTCGATCAACTTGCCGAGTGCCCCGGTGAGTTTGACCTCGTCCTCGCGCTTTTGAGCGAATATGGAGAAGGCGTATAGCGGCGTGACCGGCGCCGGCCAGTCGGGAACGCCATCGGGCCGCTTGCCCGATTGCGTCAGGACATCGCCCGTCTTGATCGGCTCCATCCGGCCCAAGGCGACCACTTCGCCGGCTCCGGCTTTCTGCAGCTTGTCGTGGTTGTGGCCCTTCATGCGGAGCAGCCCGCTGACGCGGGTCTCGTTCAGATGATCGCCGTCGGCGATTCGTCCCGACCACACCCTAACCACCGACATCTTGCCGGCGTGGGGCATGTGGTAGGTCTTGAAGACTTGGGCCGCCGGTTCGCCGGCATTGTCGAAGCCGCATCGTTTGGCGCTCTCTTCAGCGCCCGGTGCCTCGTGCCGCAGCGCTTTGAGCAGCCGCCGTACGCCATGATCGTTGAGCCCGGAGCCGATGAAGACCGGGACGACGGTGTCGTTCTGCAAAGTATTCGTCAGGTGCTGGTAGATTTCCTCATTCGACGGCACCTTGTCCTCGAGCAACGCCTCGAGCAGCGTATCGTCGAAATCGGCCAGCGATTCGAGCATGTCCTGGCGGGCCTGCTCTTCGACCGCCTTGGCTTCGGCCGGGATATCGACCTTGGCCGAGGCCTCGCCGGACTTGTACTCATAAGCCCGCTCGCTTGCCAGATCGATATATCCGGTGACGCCATCGCCTCCCTTGATCGGCACCTGACGTAAAACCAGCGGGCGGTCCGAAGCATTGCGCAGACCAGCGACGACCTCGTTGATATCGACGTCCGCGGCCTCGTCGATCTTGTTGATGAAAACCATGTGCGGGATCGCGTGATCGTCGAGGAACTTAAACAAGGGCGCTGTCGCCATCGCCTTGCCGGGATCGGGCTCGCAGACCACGACGGCGGTGTCGGCCACCATCAATGCGTTGCGGGCCTCCTGGATGAATTCAATCGAGCCCGGGCTGTCGAGCACCGTCCAGGGGTCGCCCAGAAATTCGTAGCTGGCGACGGTCAGCTCGGTACTCATTTCACGCGACCGCGCCTCAGGGGAGGAATCACCGACCGAGTTGCCTTCCTTCACCGTTCCCCGCCGGTGGATTGCCCCGGCGACAAAAAGCAGGCTTTCCAGCAAAGTCGTCTTGCCACTGAGATAAGGTCCGACCAGCGCTACGCAGCGCGGTCCTGCCGATTGATCGCTCACATCGCCCTCCCTTACTTAAGACGTTTGTTAGCCCACCGGCACAGGCTGCCGGTGGTGCGCCCTCGGCGGGCTTCTTTGCAAGCCAGCGGGAACGCAAATTGTTGCCGCCTATGGTTCCAACCCGGCCCCGGCGATGCAAGGGAAATCGGATATCGCGTCTTAAGATTTCGCGCGTTTCAGGACGGCGCTTGGTTCAGGACAGAGCGTAGTCGGGGTAGGTCTCGGTGATGTAAGCCTCGACCCGGGCGTGAAGGGACTTGCGGAAGCCCGCCATAATCAGCAGCTCGGCGGTCAGGAACATTGGCGCGACAAAGATCTGGAACAGATTATCCACCAGCGCCGGCTTGCGCCCTTCGTAATAGTGCCCCCAGAGCTGCAGCGCCCAGCCGGCGACGAAAAAGACCGCGAAGGTGATCCAGACGGTCACCGTCGGGCTTGTTTGGGCGAGGTACTCCGCCAATAGCAGAATCGGCAGCAGCAGTGCGATCAAGGGAACAGCAATCCCGAAATCCATGATCAGCCACAGAACGAACACCGCGGCCGAAAACACCATGGCGAAAGATACGATTGTGCCCTCGATTTCCCAGCGCCACAGCGCCATCGCCACCAACAGCGCGAAGATGATCGCCGGCACCCCGAAGAAATGTGTCAGACGGTTGCGCGGATCGCGATGATAGGTCGAATAGCTCGCCATCTGGCGCTCGAAGAAGCGGTATTGGGTCATGCGCGCCTCCTGCACTTGGCTGGCCGCTGAAACTGTATCGGCAGGGCGTTAGAATAGCACAGACTTTATCACTGGCGGGAGCCAGCGTGCTCTGGGTCGTCTACGCAGTAAAATTTGCCTGGTCGGCGAAAAGGCGCCGATGTTGGGCATGGAGCTAGCGCCAATTGCGAATCCACACATTCAGGCACTTCAGCCTCAGGACAGTTTCGGAGTTTAGGAACGCACCTTGGCATACATTCGGCAGTCACGAGGTTGGTTAGATATGTTCGGGTGAACGAAATATCGTCGTAAAATACCCTCAAAGATCATCCCTGCTTTTTCCATAACTCTGGCCGAGGCAATGTTGTCGATGTCGCAAAATGCCGAAGCGCTCTCCACTCTTGTGGATTGGTGGCTGATCCAGCCACCAATCCACAAGAGTGGAGAGCGCTTCGGTCATGTACCCTTGTCCCCAAAATTGGCGTGCGATGACATAACCAATCTCAATGCGATGGGGTCGCATGTGGAGATGGATCATCCCAACCGGACTTGCTGGTTCACGGCCAATTTCTATTACATATGGATAGCCAGTTCCATTCGACCATTCGCCCAGGCAATGCCGGAGAAAATCAAGCGTTTCGTCCTCGCTTTTGTGAGCTTGCCAGCCTAGAAATCGCACAATCTCTCTGTCGCACGCATAGCCGCGAAACAGCTGAGCCGCATCTTCCAGCCTCGGCTTTCTCAAGAGCAAATGGGCGGTAGAGAGCTCGACGGGGGCATTGAGTCCGTTGTTCATCTTGCAAGATTGTTACGTCGATTTAGGCCATGTGACCTGGAACACCGCTTTGTCTCCTTCGGATCAATAGATCAAACGGTGCCTTCGGACGACGCCGGAATCCCGTACATTAGTGTGCCCAAATAACAGCGGCTTGATTGTTTGCCTTGGGTGTACGGACCATAGCGAAATGGCGCGCCTCAACCTCGCGCCCTGCGAACGCGTTTCTTCGGGCTCCTGCGGGCCTGACGCCGAGCGGTT
Source organism: Alphaproteobacteria bacterium (assembly GCA_027295145.1). Taxonomy (GTDB): domain Bacteria; phylum Pseudomonadota; class Alphaproteobacteria; order JAPULJ01; family JAPULJ01; genus JAPULJ01. Next base: position 14,252 of record JAPULJ010000177.1, read on the forward strand.
TGGGGTGGATCCTTGGCCAGCAGCTCATCGATCAGGCGCTTGCCCTCTTGCAGATCGGCTGTGTCAAAACCTTCGGTGAACCATTCGTAAACGGGGACAAGCAGTTCGCATGCTTCACGTCGCTTGCCCTGATTTTGCCATAGCCGGGCGAGGCTCATGGCTGCGCGCAACTCCAGGGATTTGGCTTCCTGCTTCCTGGCGATCTCCAGGCTTTGTTCGAAGCAGCGCTCTGCTTTCTTCTTGCCGTTCGACGAAGCGGCGAGCAACAGCTCGCCGCGCAGACGATGCAATTCGGGGAGCCAAAGTTGCTCTTCGGCATTGAGGGCAAGCTCGTCCTGCAACGTTTTCAGCGCGGCTTCGGTTTGGCCGCTGGTAATCAGGGCTTCCGCCAACATGGCGTTGAAGAAGGGTCGAAAATTTTGAGATCCGGTTTGCGAAGCTTCGGTCAATCCCTCGCGAATCAGATCCACGCCTTGCCGACACTCGCCTTGAGTGGCCATGGCCCAGCCCAACGGCGCTTTTCCCCAAGCGAGGAATAGAGGAAATCCGTTCTCGTTGGCGAATTCAATAGCCTGATTTGCCCGCTCACCGACCGCTTCGGGCTCGCGGCGGAATTGATGCAGGATTGTCTTAAAGTTCCACGCGAAAGCGAGACTGAACGGGTGCGACTGTCGCTGGCCAAGCGACAACATTGCCTCGGCCTTCTGATGTGCTTGATCGGGGAAACCGAGCAACCATAGGCAAAGCGCCCCGAATCCTTGCCCAATTACCCCGACGTCAAGGTTGTAAACGAGCGCCAGCGACCGATGCTTATCGGGGTCGTACAGCTCCACAACTCTTGTAAGGTGTTCGCGAGCGGGGCCCGGCTCACCAGAAAACATGAGGGAAACACCGAGCGAGAACCGCCCGAACATTCGGGCACCTTCATCCTGCGTCTGTTGTGAGAATTCATAGAACTCCGTCGCGACTTCGCGTGACGCGCGTATTTCACCTCGTACGGAGTGGTAGGTCCCCAAGCCCCGAAGAATCGGAGCAAGCCTTTCTCTTTCGCCGAGCTGACCGCACAGCTCGCGGGCACGCTTGTAAGCCTGCCCCGCTTCGGGCGAGGCGTAGCCTTTACTTGCGACCAACGATGGGCCAATCGCAACGAGAAGATCGAGTTCCAGGCTCGCCCGGGCGGTGTCGTCCGGCAGAGTGGCCAGCAGCTCGAGGGATTTGGACAGATGCGCGATGGTCTCCAGATGCGCCGACAAACGTGCCGCATGCTGACCGGCTTTTTGCCAGTAGGCAATCGCGTGTTCGGTGCTGCCTGCTTCGGTATAGTGGTGGGCGGCGAGTTCCGGGTGAGCTTCAACGGTTTCGGGAAAGCGCTCTTCCAGCAGCTGGGCCACTTGTAGATGGTATTGCTGCCGCGAGCGCTTGAGCAGGGATTGGTACGCAGCATCCTGAATGAGCGCATGCTTGAACACGTAGTGCGCGCGCTGCCCACGGCCTCGCTGGTAGAGCATATCGTTCTCGACCAGCTGGCTGAGTCCGTTCTGCAGAACCGGTTCCTCGTGGGGCGCCAACGAGGCGAGCATGGCGTAGTCGAACTCGCGCCCGAGCACCGCGCCGATCTGCGCGACCTCACGCACCATCGGCACGCGGTCCAGGCGTGCCATCAGCGACGCCTGCAGCGTCTCGGGAATGTGCATGTCGGCAAGCAATCCGTTCAGCTCGAAACGATCCTCTGCCTCTTTCAGCACTTCCGACTGCAGGATCGTCTTGGTCAGCTCCTCCACATACAGCGGCACGCCGTCCGCCTTAGCGACGACATGATCGAGCACCTCTTCGGGCATTGCCTTGCCCCCGGCAATGTTCGTGACAATGCCCACGACTTCACCGCGCTCCAGCCGATTCAGCGTGATCGGCGTGATGTGCGAGCGGGCCGGCCAGGCGGGCACGAACTCCGGTCGATAGGTGGCGACCACCAGCATCGGCGCGGTCGGCACCTGATCGATGAGCAGCCCAAGCGATTCTACGGTAGTTGCATCCGCCCAATGCAGGTCCTCCCACACCGCGAGCAACGGTTGTCGCTCCGCCAAGTCTAGTAACCCCGCATTCAACACGTCCAACGTGGCATCACGCTGCTGCTTCGGTGTCATGTTGAGGGGTGTGTGGCGGCCCTCGGGCAGCGGCAGGGAGAGCAGCGCGGCATAGAGCGGCGCCGATTCCTCGACCGGCCAGCTTGGCAGCTCGCCCAACATTTTCTCAAGCCTGTCGAAATTGAGCCCCGCGCTGTCCTCGGGATTCCAGCGCATTGCCCGCTTCAAATGATCAATGACCGGGTGCAACGTAGTCGCTGTATGATAAGGCGAGGAACGAAGGGCAACCCATGTGTGCTCGCTGTCGGCTATGTGCGCGCGCAACGCCTCCAATAGCCGCGTTTTGCCGATCCCGGCTTCGCCTTGGAGGAGCACGACCTGACCGCGCCCCTCGCGCGCCCCCTCCCAGGCCCGGGTCAGAAGACCGATTTCCTCGTGGCGGCCGACGAGGGGCATCCTGCTCGTTGTCCGCTTTGTCTCCACTTGGCTCTCAGCATCGGACTCGCCGGTCACGCCCCACGCTTTTACAAGACCGGTGATCCCTTTCAGCTGGTGATCGCCCAGGTCTGCATAATTGAACTTGTCGCCGACCAGATCCTTGGTAACCGAGCCAATTACGATGTTGTTCGGCTGAGCCAATCCCTGAAGGCGCGCCGCGAGATTGGGCGCTTCGCCGACTACCGTTCGCTCCTGAGACCCACCTTCGCCAACGATTTCGCCGACCACCACGATGCCCGTCGCGACACCGATTCGGACCGCGATCTCGACGCCATCGCTGCGCCCCATCGCCTCGTTGACCGCGGGCATGGCCTGGATAATACCGAGCGCGGTCTTCACTGCCGCCTCAGCATCGCGTTCGGTCGCCTGCGGGTAGCCGAAGTAAATTAGAATGCCGTCGCCCATATACTTTGCGATAAATCCATCGAACTCGCGGATCACTCGCGTTGCGGCTTCCTGATAGGCTCGGATGATGTCTTGAAGATCCTCGGGATCGAGCTTGGTCGAGAGTTCTGTCGAGCCAACCAGATCGCAAAACATGACCGTCAACTGGCGGCGCTCGGCATCAGCGGCGGGCGTCGCGACATGCGGCGGCGGCGATTGGGAATCACTATCGGAAGGGGTTGCGCTGGCCTGAGGGTCGGTTGGGTCAGGCACCAACGTGGAAGACCGAACCGGCGGGAGGGCCGGTTGCGCTGTAATCTGCCCTTGCCCGTCGCCGCCAGCCCAGATCAGGAATTCGCCACCACGGTCGAATGCCACTTTTTCCACTTGAATGAGCTCGAATCGAAGAGCCTCAAGCCCCTCGTCATCTAGGTCGAACTCCTGTTTTAAGGCTGCGTAGGGAATGCGCTGCTTATATTGCAGCAAGGCGATAGCCAACGTGACAATGCCGTAGAATGTCACTCCCCGGTCTCCCTCTATGTCGGTGGCCGCCATATAAGGGTATGCGTCTAAAGTATTCCGCGACTACGGTACTTACACCGAGATTTTGCTCCCTCATCCTACTTTCACGAATTGACTGTAGCGAGGAGTGAATGAAAGCGCCAGCAGCGTGTCGGCGAAGGCGGTGTAATGTCTGCCAACATTTCGACCTAGCAGGCAAGACCCGATGCATTGTCGAAGGTTTGGTGTTGATAAGGGTTGTCGGACACACTGACTCGGCAGGCGTCCGACAACCCTAAACAAACCCGATAGTAAGCCAAGTTCAATACGGTCGGCTGATATGGATTTGTGTGTGGACATCGCCACACGAATTGCCAGTCCAACACCGGTAAATAAGTTCATTACCTTCAACACCATCCGCGCCGGCGCTGCTTGACCGTGCACCTGGTGGCAGATAGTCTGCATTCTGAATTCAGAATGCAATAAGGATACCCACGATCGCATGCGCCGCCTTGCCGTCAAGACCGACCTAACGATGCAGGCCCACGACGCCATCAAGCAGGCGATCCTGTCCAATGAACTGCCACCAGGGGCAGCGTTGGCGCAGGAAGAGCTCGCGGCGAGCCTTGGTGTTAGCCGGCAACCGGTCAGCCACGCGCTGTTGCTGTTAAGGCGCGAAGGTTTGGTTGTCGACCGCGGACGAAAGGGCCAGATGGTGGCCCGGATCGGTGCCGCCCGTCTTCTGGCGCATTATCAGGTGCGTGGCGCGCTGGATCGGCTCGCAGCGCGTCTCGTCGCCGCCCGGACGGCGGATCTGGTGACGCTGCGCCAGCGGTTGGATGGGCTTTTAGCGAATGGAAACGCAGCCTTGGCGAAGGGGCAGATTGACCCTTTGGTCGAAACCGACGTCGCCTTTCATACTGCGGTCTACGAACTCTCGCAAAACCCGGAAATCGCGGCCACCGCCGAGAATGCTTGGCCGCATATGGTGCGCTCCATGCGCGTCGTTCTCACGGACCCCGCCTATCGAAAGCGGGCCTGGACGGAACAC
>JAPULJ010000178.1 GCA_027295145.1 Alphaproteobacteria bacterium
CGCCGGTTTTAGCTTGAAAGACTTCCATGACCGACTACTCTCGGCAGGATCAATTGCGTTGCCACTAGTGATTCGGCATGTATTTGGTGACAGTATGTGGGCCGCGGTTAAGGGTATGGTATTTAGTGATGTAGTGGTCGAAACGGCATGACGACTGGTGGACCTTAATTCTGACTTCCGTGCGCACACTCTTACGATCGCCGCTGCTTGCCGCTCTACTAGTCAGCATCGCAGTTTTTCTCGGTATCGTCGGGCTGCGCAACACCGGAAGTTTTGAAGGGCTGGAACTCGCTGCCTACGATTGGTCGATTCGCTTACGACCATCTATTTCTGAGCCGTCTGATCGCATCGTCCTTGTTACCGTCACTGAACGCGATATCCAAAACCAAGGGCGCTGGCCGTTACCGGATGCGATTATCGCGCGTGTTTTGAAATTGATTGGTCAATACAAGCCGCGCGCCATCGGCTTAGATATCTATCGAGACATCCCCGTGCCACCGGGCCGAGATCAGCTCAATGCAGTGCTGACAAGCGACCCCAGCATTATTGCAGTGATGAAATTCGGCGGTGGCACACAAGCAGGCGTACCACCACCGCGTGTGCTCGCTAATACAGACCAAATAAGCTTTAACGATGTTATCGTCGATCCCGGGGGTATCGTTCGGCGCGGCCTGCTTTTTTTGGATGACGGCAGGACCGTGTTCCATTCGTTTGCCCTGCGTCTCGCTCTGACCTATCTGCAGGCCGAGGGGATCGTGCCACAACCGGATCCCGTTCATCCGCAGCACATACGGCTTGGAGAGACCACCGTACGTCCGTTCGAAGCAACCGATGGCAGTTATATCAATGCCGATGCAGCGGGATATCAGTTCTTGCTTGATTATCGCCATGCGCCGCATTCATTTCCGTCGTTTTCACTAACAAGTCTGTTGGCGGGGGAAGTTAAGCCCGAAGGTCTAGCGGACAAGATCGTACTTATCGGGGTTACGGCAGAAAGCGTTAAGGACCTGTTTTATACACCTCACAGTCGTGCGCTGTACGTGAATCAGGAGATATCAGGAATCGAGCTGCATGCGCATATCATCAGTCAACTTCTGAGGTTTGGCTTAGATGGTGATGCTCCCCTAAAGACAGTAAGCGACAGCACGGAAGTACTCTGGATTCTAGTGTGTGGCATTTTAGGTGGTGTCGTAGGCCTGCGCATTCGTTCATCTTGGCGCTTCTCGTTGGTTGCAGCCGGTGGTCTCACCATCCTGGCTATCGTTGCCTACACGTCGTTTCTGTCTGGCATCTGGGTGCCTATCGTACCGCCTGCGATTGCGTGGATCTTGTCCGTCGCGCTCATCACCGCCTACATGGCCAATCGCGAAAAACAACAGCGGTCGGTGCTCATGAACCTGTTTTCGAGACACATTTCTGCCGATCTTGCAGATGCCATCTGGCGGCAACGCGATGAATTCTTCCAAGGGGGCCGACCTCGCTCGCAAGAGCTGACCGCCACAGTTATGTTCACGGATCTGCAAGGGTTCACCGCGATATCTGAAAAGCAGACCCCGCAGGCTTTGATGGATTGGCTGAATGACTATATGGAAACGATGACTCCACTCGTGATCGATCATGGGGGTGTGATTCTCAGGTTTATCGGTGATGCTATTATGGCAGCGTTCGGAGTACCGATCGCACGGACGACGGAGGCAGAGATGCAAAGGGATGCCCTAAACGCAGTGCATTCGGCACTTGCTATGCAGCGTATGCTTATCGAGCTCAATGCTCGTTTGCAGGAACAACAACTACCGATGATCGGCATGCGCATCGGTATTTTCACCGGACGGATGGCGGCCGGCAGCATTGGCAACGCTCAACGACTTGAGTACAACGTTCATGGCGATACCGTCAACACTGCGGCAAGGTTGGAGAGTTTCGACAAAGACAGTTTTGTGCCTGATTATCTCAAGAGCCCCTGCCGTATTCTTATTGGTGAGGCCACACGGAATTATTTGGATGAAAAGTTCGAGACACAAGGCGTGGGCCAGTTGCAGCTGAAGGGTAAAGACCAAAAGGTAGCTATCTATCGCGTGATCGGCCAAAAGCAGGAATGACCACCAAACCTTGGCGTGGTTGATGTGACATTTCCCACAAAAACACCCTGATTTGTACGTCTACTTACTTGCCCTCAGACGGGAAATTCCGTAGGCTGAAAAGCGAGACGACAGGTAAGTTCCTACCGCATGGTTCCGCTGGTGGGATTGGCCAAGGTGGAAGACCGAACCGCACATCATGCTTCCAACCCACAGTTGGCACGAGATCGTGCCACTGCGAATAGGATAGTGTTCGGCCCGACCACAGTTCCCCGGCTCTCCAGTTCGATTTCCTTGTGCTCGCTGTTGTTGCTCCTCTTTATAGGTGTGTTGTCGGTGTCTGCTTTTGCGGCTAGCCGAGCGTCGCCTGCCGAATGGATGGAGGCGGGGACCGGCTGGTACCGGATCGGCGATTTCCAGCAGGCGCTTGTGCATTGGGAGCGGGCCGTCGCTGAATACAAAGCAGCCGGAGATCTCGAAGGGCAGGGGCTCGCCCTTGTCCAGGCGGCCGAGGCCCATCTCGCCTTGGGGCAGCACCCGAAGGCATTCGATAACCTCCAACGCGCCCTGGCGCTGGCGGAAAAAGCAGGCAACCCATCCCTAATGGCAATGGTGACAAGCAGTCTCGGCAACGCCTATCTATTCGCGGGTCGTGAGGCAGAAGCCAAGCAGTTGCTGGAATCCAGCGTCGAGCTCGCGACCAAAACCGGTAATCCCGGTGTTGTCGCGTCGGCGCTTAACAATCTAGGCGGCCTGCTCGCATCGAAAGGCAGTTTTAACGATGCCGCATCGGCCTACAAACGTGCACGTGATGCCGCCGGAAAGGCTGGTAATGCCGGCCTGGCCCTGCGCGCATCAATAAACTTAGCACGTATCTTGGTCGATACCGGTCAGCGCGAAGAGGCGGGTGAGTTGCTTGCCGTTGTTCAAAAAGAGATAAGGGCGCTCCCCCCCTCACACGACAAGGCTTATGAGCTGATAAGCGCCGGCCGTCTTTACGTTCGATTGTCATCGTCCGGTAACGAAGGTAGCGACCAATGGAGAGCACAGGCACACAAGGTACTCAACTACGCACTTGTAGTTGGCGAGGTTGCCTACGACAAGCGCGCGCAGTCGTATGCGCTGGGGTACCTCGGGCAACTCTATGAACAGGTAGCGCAATATGAGGATGCGGCCCGACTCACGCAACGCGCCATCGTTTTCGCGGAACAGTCGGGTGCGCCGGAGATCCTCTACCGTTGGCAATGGCAAGCTGGGCGCGTGCTTAAGTCACAGGGTAGGACTGAAGACGCGATCCTTACCTACCAGCGTGCTGTTTACACGCTGCAAACGATTCGCCAGGACCTGGCCGCTGGTTATGGCGGTATTCGTACATCGTTTCGCAAGTCCGTCGGGCCGGTGTTCTTTGAGCTGGCGGACCTCTTGCTACAGCAATCCGCGTCGGTGTCCGATGCAAAGAAGGTAGAACAATATCTCGTAGATGCACGCGATACGGTGGAGCTTCTCAAGGGCGCCGAGCTTGAGGACTACTTCCAGGATGATTGTGCTGCCGCGTTTAAGGCAAAGACTGCGGGTATTGATCAGTTAGCGCCGCGTACGGCTGCCCTCTATCCGATCATATTGCCGGATCGCACAGAGCTCTTGCTCAGTTTACCGGATGGTCTAAAACGGTTTACCGTGAACGTTGATGCGCAAACCCTAACCAGCGAAGTTCGAATGTTTAGGCGGCGGTTGGAGAAACGAACCACTCACCAATATCTGCCGCATGCACAGCGCCTGTACAAATGGATCATCGGGCCTATCGAAACGGAGCTGACGAACCAAGCGGTTGATACACTCGTCATTGTGCCCGATGGTGCGCTGCGGACGATCCCGATGGCGGCATTGCACGATGGCAAACAGTTTCTAGCGGCGCGCTATGCGCTCGCAACAACCCCAGGTTTAACCCTAACTGACCCGCGCCCCATCAGGCGGGACAAGGTGCAAGTGCTACTCAGTGGTCTCAGTGAATCGGTGCAAGGATTTCCTGCACTTCCGAATGTCAGCCAGGAGCTCATGACCATCGAAGAACTATATGGTGGCACCGTCTTACTGAACAAAGACTTCATCGTTCCGAAAATGGAGCAAGCACTATCTGAGAAACCATACTCTATTGTCCATATTGCATCACATGCACAGTTCGATGCTGATGTTGCCAAGACGTTTTTGCTGACCTATGACAGCAAGCTAAGCATGGACTCGCTCGAGAAATTCATAGAGCTTACTACATTCCGAAAGGATGCTGTCGAGTTGCTTGTGTTAAGTGCCTGCCAGACTGCGGCCGGCGATGACCGAGCGGCGCTTGGGCTTGCCGGCATTGCTGTCAAGGCCGGCGCCCGCAGCGTGCTTGCCACGTTGTGGGTGGTTAACGATCGGGCTTCAGCGTTGTTGGTGTCTGAGTTCTACCGGCAGCTTCAGGATTCATCGACATCCAAAGCGAAAGCGCTTCAGCGAGCTCAGCTATCGCTCCTAAAGGACCGGCGTTATCGGCATCCTGGTTATTGGAGTCCGTTTTTGCTCATCGGCAACTGGTTGTAGGTGCAGGGCTTGGAAATGCCGCCGGGATTGCGATTTCTTCAGCTCGGTGTGAGAAATACCACAACAGTAGGGGCCAAGGGCGTGAGGTGGATCGGAAACCGGCGTAGGCTTGTATTAGAGCTAAGGCAGGAGAACAAGCCATGAAGATCATTTCGTCCTCACCCAAGTTTATAAGCTTTGCGGTGGTTGTTGTCTTAGTTGGAGTATCCACGCACACGTTCGCTGCATCGGGCGAACAATCAGCTGTGACCTCGGATTCTGCGTCGATCAAGTCGGCAAGCGCGGCACCGATATTGACGTACAGGCCTCCGTTGCGTGGTGCGCCGACGACACGCGTTGGCGGCGGTACGCGGAGTTCGAGCTATGCGCTACTGACATTGACGGCCCTGGCTCCCAACCATACGGGTTATACATTCAGCGACACGCCGACACTGTATTGGTACGTTTCCAAGGCCATTAATCTGCCGATAGAAATCACCCTCACTGTTGAAGAGACGACAGAGCCGTTGCTTGAAGTGACGCTTGATGCGCCGATCCAGAACGGGATTCACGCGCTGCGCTTAAAAGATCACGGTATGTCTCTCAAGCCGGGCGTGGAGTACCAGTGGTTTGTGGCCGTGGTCAGAGACCCTGATCAGCGATCGAAGGACATTCTTGCTGGCGGGTCGATTAAGTGGGTAGCGGCGTCGCAAGCGGTTCAGGCGCGACTCGATGAGACAGGCAAGGTCGATTGGCCGTCGGTCTACGCAGAATCCGGGCTCTGGTACGACGCGGTAGAAGGAATCTCCAAGCTCATTGATGCAGACCCAGCCGACCTCAAGTTGCGCGAGCAACGCGCTTCGCTGCTGGATCAGGTTGGCCTGGTGGAGGCGGCGGCTTACGATAGAAACAGGAGTAAGTAGTTCCTGGACCGGCGCCGGTAACCGTGCTGGCCCCACATGGAACACGGAGCACAAACCCTGACACTCGGACTTAGCTTTGAGTCTTTTGGTTTATTCGCCCCTTCGGTCAAGCCGAGGACAAGGGCGGCCGAAACGCGGCCCCGTTAGGGGGCCGGGGAAGGAAACCCGGCGTCCGTCCGCGGGCACCATGGATGTGCCCTCGGCGGACCCATTGAGGCAACCGTCGGTCCGAGGTTGCCCACCACGTATTTGAGTGGTGGGCCGAAGAGCGCGGGGGAGCGTTTGTTTGGTTACTTTCTTGTCGCGACAAGAAAGTAACCCGCGTACGGGGCCGGCGCCCCGGTAATACATTGTCGCCGAAGGCGACTCACGTGTTCGGGAGAACGTCCTGGTGCCGCGAGTTCAGCCAACCGACAGGTAGTGTAAAGGTTTCAAAACACCCGGCCCACTAATCTAAAGTGCACACCATCATCCTGCAGCGTGTCGCTGGGATTGTCGATGTCGTCTAGGGCTTCGGCCCAGTAAAGTTCTGCATGAAATTTGGGGTGCGGGTTCCACAGGATCCCTAAGCCTATACTCTCGATGCTGTCGGGATCAGGGTTCGGAGCATCCTTGTTCTCCGCCCGACCGGCATCGACAAACGCCGCAAGCTGTAAGTTGCTCTGACCGGATTCAGAGCGAAAGATCGGCATGCGGAACTCGAACGAAACGGCGTACCCCTCATCGCGCACGAGCTGATTCTGGCGATAACCGCGGACACTGTCAATGCCACCGACAGCAAATTTCTCCAAAGGCAGCAGTGGATCATCGGAGAGTTGGATATCGGCGCGAAAGATAATCTGATGACCGGCATCTCCTAGTCGCCGCGCCCACTGGAACTGCCCAAGCCACACCAGGAACTCGCTATCAGGTGTGTTATCGTTAATTGTCGCGCCGAAGGCATCGATTCCGAAGCTGAACGCTGAGCGCGCTGCCATCACCTGATTTTGGCTTCGACTCAGCCAATCTTGGCTGAATCTGAGGACCGCCACATCACTTTCACCGTCCTGCGCACCAGGTGAGAAGGAAAACGGTATGTCGAGCAGAAACGTATCGCTACTTCGCCGCTCGAGCGCAAATCCCAGGGTGAACTGCTTGTTTGGGGTCCGGTACAAGGGGTGGGCGAGCTCAATGCCGATGGTTTCGCTTTCGCTTTCAACATCAATAGCGTCAAAGGGTTCTTCGACGACCTCAGATTCGCTCTTATCGTAGCGCAGGCTCAGCGTCGTATCCTTGACCGTAATAGGTAGCGTGTAATTGAGGGCAAGATCGTCGCCGATGGCATCGAGGCCCTCGGCAAAGCCAACTTCACCGCTGAGTACATCCCCCCGACCGGCAAGATTGCGATAACTCCCTTGCAGGAACAAACGTGCCTCGCCGATGCTCGGAGATAGTTCGTTATCCAGACCAATTTGTAACTCGTAGGGTGACTTTTCGAAAACGCGGGCCCGCAATATCGCCTCGCCCGGGCGATCGCCCGGTGCTAGTTGGGCATTAATACGATCTACTAGCGGGCTTTGCAGCAGGATTTGCAAACGTTCCTCCAGGTCTTTGACGTTTAGCGGTGGGCCTGCGCCAAGGGCCAATCGCCGGCGGAAATAGTCCGGGCGAAATCGGTCAACGCCTTCGATGTCTATACGCGCTAACCGTCCTTCGATGATTTGAATTTGAATAATGCCATCGGCAACTTTTTGGTCTGGGATCATGGTACCGGAGTTAATGTAGCCCCTATTGACATAATAGAGTGTCAGACGTTGGCGTAACTCCTGGAGTTCTTCATTGGTAATCTGGCGGTTTTCGAATGATACGGTGACTTCTCGAAGCTCTTCGTCGGAAAAGACGGTGTTACCAATGAGATCAAACTGGCGCACAAACACGCGCGCGGCAAACGGCGCTCGCTCCTCCGGCGCGGGCTTTACTGGTGGGAGTTGAAGCTGTGGTACTTCCGGTTTTTCAAATTCAGGCAATGGCGGGCGTTCATCGCTGGGCCGTCTTTCGATGATCGAACCTGCCGGCGGCGTTGAGACCTGGGCGCAAACCGAGTTACTGACGAAATACGCGACGACTATGCAGACAGGCGCTGCATGCCGAAGTAGCTGTTTCTTACAGTGCTTGAAACTAGATGCAACCGAGATACCGCTGGTCTTTTCCATTGGTCCTCCCGAGTTCCAACCGCCCGCTGCCAAGACCCGGCTATGGAAAGTAGGGCTAGCTTCGTTCTACTGGAGCGGTTGGGTTTCATTCTATTATGCTCGCATACTGTGTTATTAATGGCTGTGGCATTTACCACAATGGCCGAAACCATGATTGGTGGCTTAGCGGAGCGCTTCTCGTAATTCCTTTGTTATTGCCGACATCCGAAGGCAGCTAATGTCAGTGTGTGCATGTTTGTGTCCTCATGCCAAGTGTTGGGTATTTTGGCTGACTTGATCGCAGCTTCCGCCAATCCCGTAGCATAAACGCTCGGTAGATAACCGTCGGGGTCAATCGGTGTGCCGCCCCGGCCCGCCACGATAAAGCTACTCTGCCCCTCGCGGTTACGGGCGACGCAACGCTCGGGTAAGAGGCTACTCGCATCGAGAAACGATTCGGGCAGCGCCGTAATGCTGCCGGCGATGTCGGTATCGGGCGAGTCGATCACGATGCTGCCGGCGATGCTCTGGGTCGAGGACGCCTGGATCACACTATCGGGGGTGGCAAAGAAATTGCCCGCCACAATCCTTATATTGCCCCCCGGTCCACCAAAGGCATTGGCAGTAATCTGGCTGTTATTCAACACCACACACTGCGGATCGATGCTGATGTTGCCGCCGGCCCCAGCCCCGCCTTGTACGCTCGTCGCAATCGAACTGTTCGTGAGGTGCACCAGGTTGGTGGCGTTCACCGTGATGTTGCCGCCGTCGCCGGCTGCTGCTTCGGTACTGATAAAGCCGCCGTTGCTTTGGAAGCTGTCGGTGAGTGAGATGAAGATGTCCCCGGCCAAGCCGGAGTCGGTACTAGACGC
>JAPULJ010000179.1 GCA_027295145.1 Alphaproteobacteria bacterium
GGGCTGAATATCGAACACCGCCATGTTGATGTTGGCGGGCAGGACGGCAAGATAGAGCAATATCAGGCCGGCGCCGGCCGCCTCTCTGGTTTTATGCCAAAGAAGCCCGAGGCCGCACAGAACCTCGAAAATGCCGCTGAGATAGACGAGTTCCCTCGGCAGGGGCAGGTAATCGGGCATGATGCTGACATAGGCATCGGTCGCAACAAAATGCAGGATGCCTGCAACGACCATGACCAGCGCCAGCGTGCCTCGGTAAAAAGCCAGTGATGGAAGGGAAAAGGCCAAGACAAAAGAGGTCTTCTGCATGTGAACAGGCGCGGAGTGTACCGCGGGAAACGGCCTTGAAGAAAATTTTCAGGCGGGATCACCGTCTTTCGGATCGCTTTCAGGGGGTGCGTCGAGGCTTGGCTGAACAGGCGCAGGATACGGTAATCACATCTTTTCCGTTCTTTAATCGCGAGGCGGAGAGTTCACCATAGAAGCTATTCGCTTTGGCGATGGCACCTTGACGAGATGTTGGTGAAAATCAACGGCGAGACGCACTATCTCTGGCCTGTGGTGGATCACGAAGGCGAAGTGCTCGAGGTTTTCGCGGGCGTTGCGCCGGGATCGCAGGGCGGCGCTGAAGTTCCTGAAGCGTTTGATGAAGCGTTACGGTCGGCCGCGATCGATCGTAACCGACCGTCTTCGCGATCGTCGATGCCAGCAGTCCCAGCATTCATCGTTCGGCGCGCGGAATTTCGATCGGCCCTTGAGGGTTCAGGCGAATGCCAGTCAGGGTGCGCTCGGCGTGGGTCAGGCGCCACGACAGCATCTTCTGCGCGTATGTGAGTACCCTTGATGCATGGTCGGGGTCGGCCGCGAGATTGTCGCCCTCGCCGGGGTCGCGCTCGAGGTCGAAAAAGAGCGGCGGCAGTGCCGCGAAGTGTACGTACTTGTAGCGCTCGTCGCGGATCACGGTAAGGGAGCAATCATCCAGGCCAATACCAAGCTCTGCCTGGGCCTTGCCGTGCACAACGTCGCGAAAATCGAGCTCCCAATGGACCTCCGTCCGCCAGCCTTCCGGGTTTTGGCCGGCGAGGAACGGGCGGAGCGACGCGCCGTCGCACTGCAGCGGTATGTCGAGGTCCAGCAGGTCGAGCACGGTTGGCATGATATCGATGGACTCGCTAAAAGCCTTGACCACGCGGCCCCGCCCCCGGTCGGCCGCGCCGCCGGGCGCCCGGATGATGAGCGGAATGCGAAAGCTCTGATCGAAGTAGATTTGCTTGCCGAGCACCCAATGGTCCCAAAGCTGTTCGCCGTGGTCGCTGGTGAAGACGATCAGGGTATTGTCATAGGCGCCGCTATCCTTGAGGAAGCCGATCAGCCGGCCGAGGTGATGGTCGAGTTCGGTCATAAGGGCCATAGTAGGTGGCGCGGAGTTGGCGCATGGCCCGGTCCTCTCGGGGGTGGGTCTCGGGATCGAGCCCCACCCAGGCCCAGTGGTGGCGCCCCATGTAGGCGGCGTAAGGATGACTGTTGGCCTCGATCTCGGGCGAGGCGGCGCGGCGAAAACCGGGGACATCGTGGGGATGATAGAGATCGTTGTAAGGCTCAGGCGCGATAAAAGGCGGGTGCGGGCGCAACAGGCTCAAATGCAGGAACCAAGGCCGGCCCGCTTGCCTGGCGATCGCCGAGGCGGCTTGATCGACCGAGAAAGCGGTATCACTGTCCTCGGCGCGATAGATTGGCGGGCGCATAGCTCGGCCCGCGAGCCTCCGTCCCCGGGTAGTCCGCGCCCGGATGGCAGCCCGTGGCCTCCCGACAGCCTCTCCACGGCGTTCGCTGGTCTTATCCGCCGATCCGATCTGCCCCGCATCCGATTTCACGATCTCCGGCACTCCCACGCGACCCAACTCCTGCGCCACGGCATCCATCCGAAGGTCGTGAGCGAGCGCCTCGGGCATTCCAAGGTCGGGATTACCCTGGACACCTATTCGCACGTGCTACCGGGCATGCAGGAAGAAGCGGCACAGAAAATTGATGCTTCGCTGCGGCTCGCAATTCACGACAATAGCAACGAATGAAAATGCGTGTATTGGCGTCTGCTCTCTGCCGCATAGCAGACAATATTTCGGACCGCTGCTGACGACCGCTGGTGACCCTGAGCGGACCTTCCACAGCCCAGCCCCAGTATCTCGTTTCAGACCTCGCACGATCCATCATACAGGCGTCTTTGCTATCTTGAGCTCCTGCACCCGCGTACGAGTTTACGACCGCGCTATCAAAGAGCTAATCTCGCAACCGAAAGTGGGGTAGCAGGGCATGGCGAGAATTCGAGCAATCGATATACACAATTTTCGGGGAATTAAAGAATTCACTTGGCTCCCATCACCGGGATTGAACTGCCTGATTGGGCCTGGTGACAGTGGAAAATCGTCGATTCTGGACGCCGTCTATTTGTGCCTTGGTGCACGACGGAACATTCAGTTTTCTGATGCAGATTTCCACAGGCTGGACGTGGAAACACCGATCAACATTTCGGTAACCCTGGGCGAACTCGATGATGGGCTGAAGAATCTCGATGCCTACGGCATGTACGTCCGAGGATTCGATGCGGAATCTAAAACGATTGAGGACGAGCCCGAGAAGGATGCGGAGACCGTGTTGACGGTCAGGCTGACCATAGCGAGTGACCTGGAGCCATCATGGTCATTGGTGTCGG
>JAPULJ010000018.1 GCA_027295145.1 Alphaproteobacteria bacterium
TGCCGGCCGGTCCTCGTGGGGCTCCTCAGCACCCGCACCCTCGACGGCGCCAACCACGGTGATGTCGTCGTTGCCTTGGTCTTGGGCCTCTACCACGTTCGTCGCGCCATAGTCCTCCTCCGGGACCTCTTCAGCGTGGCGCTGGCCCATCGGAAGGTTGGCGCCCTGGCGGTCGCGGTCGGCGTGTCGGGCGAGGCCACCAGGGCATTGAGCCGGGCCTCGTTCTTACGTCTGTCCTTGCTATCGAACATGTCGCCAACCCGGCCCAAAAATCCTCGGCTGTCAACACGCAAGACGTCTCCAGTCCTAAAATCGATATACACCTTGGCATTACCGTTCTTCGAGACGGTCTTCACCTTGTAAATATAGATGCCGTCGTCCCGGTCGAGCTCCACTTTTCGGGCGCGCCCGTCGGTGTGCTGCTCGGCCAATCGCACGGCTTGGGCTAGGGTCGTGGATGGCCGGATGACGGCGCTATTGGACGCGGGCGATTTCTGCGCCGCCGCTTGGGCAACGATTGTACTGGCCGCGAGGGTCGCGTCAGCCGTAGCGACGGTACCCAACGCAACAACAGCAACCACGGCAACCAGCTTGAGGTTTATTTCCATCATTATTTCAATCTCCTTGGCCTTATCACTACACCCACGACACTTCTCGTTTCAGATTCGATATTTGTTCGAGCATGTTGGTAAATGTAAGCGATGCTGCATGAACGGACGGTGAACCGCTTTGTCAGGAGAGATTCATAAAATTAGGCTTCGATTTCGAGATCGTCGCGACAATCTGGTCGAAGAAAGACGGAAGTTGCGGCACGGATGCCGAAACTATGACGTATACTTTTTTACATAGCAGTCTGTTTTACACAGCAGTCCGTCGGACTTTGGGGTGATTTTTGGTTAGAATCTCGCCATGAGAAATGTTGTCGACTGCGGCGTGGAGACGTCTCGGGACGTTCTGGAGGCCATCGCTACGGCGTCGATGCCGTTGCCCGGGGCGCAATCACTAAGTCAGTTGACAATTATCTGCAGCTGAGACAATCATTTTGTGCAAAAGTCAGAAATCGCAATGGGAGGATAACCATGAAACGCCTGTATCTTCGTCTTGGCACGGTCGTCGTCGTCGCCGTCAGTGCCGCCCTTGGCACCACATCCGCCTTGGCCGCCTCGGCCCTTGACAAGGTCCACCTGCAGACCGACTGGATCCCGTCCGGCGAGCATGCCATGTACTTCGCCGGCTGGGAAAAGGGCTTCTGGAAGGACGAGGGCATCGACATCAAAATCACCCGTGGTTATGGCTCGGGCGACACGGTGATCAAGGTCGCCGCCGGCGCGGCCGATTTCGGAGTCGCCGACATTGGCGCCCTGATCGCCGCCAAGCAGCGCACCAACGTCCCGGTGAAGACCATCATGCAGCTCTACACTCATTCGCCCCATTCGCTGTTCGTCCTCAAGAGCTCAGGCATCACCAACTTCAAGAGCCTCGAGGGCAAGCGCATCGGCATCACGCCGGGCAACGCCCACAAGTATTATTTCCCCTCGGTGGCCGAAAGATCAGGCACCGATCCCAACAAGATCGTCTGGATCAACACTGACGGGGCCGCCATGGCGGCCTTGCTGATCGCCAAGCGAATCGACGCCGCGCCGTTTTTCTCGATGCACCATTACTACCAGAACAAGGCGGCCATGCGCTCCGGCGAGGAAATCGTCGTGCTGCCCTTCGAGAAGGTGGGCTTCACCATCTATTCGACTTCCATCATCACCTCCGACAAGATGCTCAACAGCAATCCCGATCTGGTGAAGCGGTTTCTCAGGGCGACCCAGCGTTCTTTCAAGTGGGCCAATGACAACCAGCTCGAGGCCTGCAAATTGCACCGTAAGAAGAACCCGCTGGTGGATTTGGACGATTGCCTGGGCAGCATGCGCGCCACCGTCAAATTCGTCTTCAACGACCATTCGAAGTCGACTGGCCTCGGTAAGATTGACGACGCCCGGCTGGCCTTCACCTACAAGACCATCGCCGCCGCCCAAAAACTGGACCCCAAGTGGGATCCTCATCAGGCCATCGACATCAGCCATGTACCATCCAATTGACACTAAGGCGCCGGACCGTCCACGGGCGGTCCGGCCGGATTCTACACGGGCCATTCCGAACAAGACATGATCGACGTCGATCGTCTATCCAAGGTGTTTCGCTCACGCGATGGCGCCGACGTGGTTGCGCTCGAGGACATTTCGCTGAACATCTGCGACAACGAGTTCGTCACCATCGTCGGCCCGTCTGGCTGCGGCAAGTCCACTCTCCTGCGCTTGGCGTCGGGCCTGATCCGGCCGACCTCGGGCAGCGTTGCCATCGACGGGACCATGGTCGAGGAACCGCGCCAGGACACCGGCATCGTTTTCCAGATGCCGGTGCTGCTCCCATGGGCGACGATCCTTGACAACGTGCTGTTCCCGCTCAAGATGATGCACCGCGAGGAGGCGGACGGCGCCGAGAAAGCCCGCCACCTGCTGGCCCTGGTGGGGCTGGGCGGGTTCGAGAGCAAGTACCCCCACGAGCTTTCCGGCGGCATGCAGCAGCGTGCCGCAATCTGCCGCTCGCTGATCCACAACCCCAGTATCCTGCTGATGGACGAGCCCTTCGGCGCCCTCGACGCGCTGACCCGCGAGGAGATGGCGCTCGAGGTCCTGCGCATGTGGACCGACGAGCCGAAGACTATTCTATTCGTTACCCATTCCATCACCGAGGCGGTGCTGCTCGCCGATCGCGTGGTCGTCATGTCGGCCAGGCCTGGGCGCATCGCCGAAATCATCGACGTGGACCTGCCCAGACCCAGGACCTTCGAAATCGAGGCCCATCATGAATTCCAGCGTTCCACCCGACGAATCCGGGAACTCATCTTTGGGAACCGAAGCGGCGGACACGTCGGCGGTTAGCCTCTGGAAGCTCGGCAACCTGAGGCAGGACGTCTTCCTGCCCATCGGGGTCTTCATCCTGCTGTTGATCGTTTGGGAGGCGGCGGTCCGGTTCTTCGCCATACCCCTCTATCTGCTGCCGGCGCCCAGCGTCATCTGGATCGACAGCGTCGCCGTTGCCGGCACCATGGGCGGACATACCCTGGCGACCCTCAATACCGTGGTCCTCGGCTTTATCATCTCCATCGTCATTAGCCTGCCGCTAGCGGTGTTCATGACCTCCTCGCCGACGGTCTCCAGCGCCATCTATCCGCTGCTGGTCCTGACCCAGTCAATCCCCAAGGTGGCCCTGGCGCCAATCCTTGTGGTGATGCTGGGGGCCAACGAGCTGCCGCGCCTGGTCATCACATTCCTGGTCACCTTTTTCCCATTGGTGATCGCAATCGCCATTGGCCTGCTGTCGGTGCCCGCCGAATTGATCGAGCTGGGACGCTCCTTCAAGTCCTCGAAATTTCAGGAACTCTACCGAATACGCCTGCCCTACGCGGTGCCTTTCATCTTCAGCGGCCTCAAGGTCGCCATCGCGCTGGCCGTGGTCGGCGCCGTGGTCGCCGAGTTCGTCAATGCCGACAAGGGGCTTGGCTACCTGATCATCACCGCAACAGCGTTCTTCAAGACGCCGGTAGCCTTCGGCGCTCTGATCCTGCTGTCGGTTATGGGCATCGTTTTGTTTCAGTTGGTGGTGATCATCGAGCGGATATTCTTCCCGTGGTCCGCTGCCAACCAGGAAACCACCATCGGATAGGATAGCGCCATGAACGCCACCGGCAAGACCATCATCCGAGGCGGACGCATCCTCGACGCCCCGGCCCACGCCGCCCCGCCCGCCGACATCCTGATCGACGGTGACGCAATCGCCGAGGTCGGGCGCCCCGGCCTGGCGGCGCCCGATGACGCCACCGTCGTCGATGCCAGCGGCATGCTGCTCCACCCCGGCCTAGTCAACGCCCATACCCACAGCCACGGTAATCTGGCCAAGGGCATGGGTGACCGCTGGACCCTGGAACTACTGCTCGCCTCGGGTCCCTGGTGCTTGGGCCAGCGGATCTTCGACGATATCTACCTGACGACAACGATCGGTGCGGTCGAGATGGTGACGAAGGGGTGCACCGCGTGTTACGACCTGACGCTGGAGATGCCGGCTCCGACGCCGGAGGGCCTGGACGCTGTCGGTCGCGCCTATGCCGATGTCGGCATGCGCGCGGTCGTCGCCCCCATGGTCGCCGACAAGACCCTCTACGAGGCCATCCCAGGCCTCATGGACGCCCTCACCCCGAGCCTTCGCAAGGACGTTGAGAGCCTACGCCTGGCACCCTACGACACCAGCCTCGCCAACATGCGCAAGGCGTTGGAAGGCTGGTCGGTCGACAGCGATCTGACCCGCTTGGCCGTGGCGCCGACGATCCCGCTTCACTGCTCGGATGACTTCATGACGGGCTGCGCCGAGCTGGCCCGGGAATTCGGCGTCGGCCTGCACAGCCATGTGGCCGAATCCAAAGTACAGGCTATCTCGGGCCTCAAACGCTACGGCAAGTCTCTGACCGCGCATCTGGATGACATTGGCCTTCTGGGGTCCGATTTCACCGTCGCCCACGGGGTCTGGCTCGACGATGAGGACTGCCGGCGTCTTGGCGATCACGGCGCCTCGGTGGCCCACAACCCGGGCAGCAACATGCGCCTGGGCAGCGGCCTCGCCGACGCCCGGGGCATGCTGAACCGCAGTGTCAATCTCGGCATTGGCACCGACGGAGCCAACTGTTCGGACAACCAAAATATGTATGAATCCATGCGCCTCGCCTCCATGGTCTCCAAGGTCCAGGGACCCGACCAGCGCCAATGGCTGACCACCGAAGAGATCGTCGCCGCCGCCACCGAGGGCAGCGCCCGGGCACTGGGCTGGAAGGACATCGGCCGCATTGCGCCCGGCTACAAAGCCGACATCGTGTTTCTCGACCTGGGCACCATCAACTGGGTGCCGTTCAACGACCCGACGAACCAGATGGTGCATACGGAGGACGGCTCCTCGGTCAAGCACGTAATGATCGGCGGGAGTATGGTGGTGCGCGACCGGGCTCCGGTGAACGTGGACATGGCCAATCTGGCTAAATTGGCCGAGGCGGCCCGGGCGCGCCTGGCAGAAGTCAACCGGCCCGGCAAGGAGCTCTTCGACCGCCTGGAGTGCATCGTCGGCAGCTTTTGTCCCGGCCTCGCCCTTACGCCCCATCACATCCACCGCTACGGCGCCAGCACCCGGGCGTGAGGTGGCAGCGCGTCCTGGCTGGTGCGAATAACCTTAGTTTGACTGGCGGAGCGGGAACTACGGCATTAGCACACGTCGGCAAAAGTACCGTTGATGACACTTCTGTCGCACAGTGATATCACCGGCCAGACCACCGAATTCATGCGCCCGATCCCGATTACGTCGCCTTCTGGCGGTGCGTTTCATTTGCTGGAAGTGTTTGGCGAGGTTATGCGTAATCCGAAGACCGTGGCGGCGGTTGAGCATTCCGGCCCATAAAGTTATTACATTCCTAAATCAACCGGAGGACAGGAAAGTGACTGAGCGCCTGAATGAAGATGCCAAAGGGGTTTATATTATCTCAGCAACCCCGTTTGACGATGCCGGGATGATCGATTTCAGCAGTGCAGATAGTCTGGTTGAGTTCTATATCGATAAAAACGTTGCTGGCATGACGATCCTGGGAATGATGGGTGAAGCCGTCAAAATGTCGGTGAATGAGGCCGAAGGCTTTATGTCTCATATGATTAAGCGGGTCAATGGGCGGGTGCCTGTGGTCGTCGGGATTTCCGACCCCGGTACCAACAATCTTGCTAGCCTTGCCAAGTTCAGCATGAATGCCGGTGCCGCCGGGGTGATGATTGCACCCATATCCGGTCTAAAAACAGAAGAAGCAATTTACAATTATTTTGCTCAGATAATTGAAGCGCTTGGACCGGATATTCCAGTTTGCTATCAGGACTACCCGCAGACCACCAATGTTTTCATTTCCCCGAGTTGTTTTAATCGGTTGGTTCGTGATTTTGATCAACTGGTCATGTTCAAACATGAAGATTGTCCCGGCCTCGGCAAACTGACCAGTATCCGTCAAGCGCCTGAAAAAGATGACAGCTTGCGTCGGGTCTCAATTCTTGTTGGTAACGGCGGCCTTTATTTGCCGGAGGAATTGGCTCGGGGTGCGGACGGTGCGATGACCGGCTTTGCTTTCCCTGAAATGCTGGTTGAAGCGATTGATCTTCATAACGCCGGGAAGATTATTCAATCACAGGATTTGTTTGATGTTTATCTGCCTATGGTCCGTTACGAGCAACAGGTTGGTTTTGGCCTCGCGGTACGCAAGGAAATCCTGCGCAGACGAGGGGCGATTGCCAATTCCGCAACCCGTGCTCCGGGGCCTAAATTATCCGCAGTGGATCATGAAGAATTGACCGGCCTGTTATCCCGCCTCGAAAACCGTTTGAAGGAAACGGGTATGTGAAATGATGGGCACGTCAACCAGTCTTTCTGAGTGTCGCGTGATCCACAGCAGACCGCAGCAGGGAGCAAGAACTATGACCAGGAAAATCGCTTTTCTCGCCGCAACGTTCGCAATTTTGGCGACAGCCTATTCCGCCACCGCGCAACAGTCGGCGATGCCTGTTGTCGGCTGGTTGAACCCCCAGCCGCTCAGTTCCAGTCGGCAGCTCTTAGCCGAAAAATCCCGGTTTCTAAATTTAGATTTCCCGATCGCTCGCTCGGCGCAATCTCATTCCGATCTGCAGCTGAGGCCTCGGCGGCTCGAGCGCGCCGAATCCCTGATTGTTGGAAAAATATTTCATGGCCCCCGCAGGTCAATCAATGGATGATGTCACCTTAAACCCCGGTCCCGCGCGGATCGGGGTTTTTTTTGTGCCTCGGTCTTAAGGCGGAACCCCTGGCGGTGCCAGCCGATGACCGTCTCGGACTTGACGATGACAAGGGCGTCCTTCCAGTGTGGCCACAGGCGGGAAAGGAAGACCCAGAACACGCGGTCGAGCGGATGGAGCCGCGGCCGTGGTCTTTCACGATTCAGGACCGCCACCTGTTGACGGAGAGCGATGTTTTCCAGCCGTAACGTTGCGCGGCTCAGGGCGATTTCGCGGACGAAGGCGACGAGGATCATGATGATCGTTTGCATGTTGCGGACGGTAGCCGGCAGTGGGCTGAAATGCCAGGATTTCTGCGGCTGACGAGGTTTTGAGGAACGACAGGGATCGGATCAGCAAAATTCACGAACCCCGTGT
>JAPULJ010000180.1 GCA_027295145.1 Alphaproteobacteria bacterium
TCTTTCGTTGCACTCGAACCGGCCTAGGCCGGTCCTCACTACAGTACGGAGAGCAGCCCTCTCTAACGATCAGGCTCGATCCAATCCCCGAGTTACGCCATGTGTAAAAACTCTTCAAGTTAGCGAGTCGGAGCAACAATCGAATCCAGGAGGTCGCGATATTGTATCAATATTGCTGAGATCAGAGGTTTAGTGAATCAATATTGCGCCGCTGAGCTGCGGAATTAGTTTTCACACAGCCTGGGTCAGACTCGGACTCCCCACCAGATTCTCTCGACTTCCGGTGTTGGAGGAAGAGCGGACGTTAGACGGAGTTCACCTGACTTCGCTTCTTAGCCAGGATCGGACTCTAGGCGCTCTCACGAAGGACCCCAGCATTCGGCTTCAATTTTATGGCCGTCGGGGTCGATCACAAAGGCCCCGTAGTACTTGTCACCGTATTGGGGGCGTGGGCCGGGCGCCCCGGCATCCTCTCCACCGGCGGCAAGTGCCGCCGCGTGAAACGCCCCTACGCCGGCACGGTTCTTCGCCCCGAAGGCGATGTGCGTGCCGTTGCTAGCCGCCGCGGGTCGAATCCCGTCAACGGGCTTTTGCACCCAGAATTCAGGGAATTCGCCGCCGTAGGCAACGGCGCCTTCGAAACTCATAACCTGCTTGAGGCCGATGGTTCCAAGGACAGCGTCGTAGAACGCTCGCGCCCGATCGATATCGTTTGTTCCGAGGGAAACGTGTGAGATCATCTTGCCCTCCGTATGCGGTCCCAATTGCGGTGCCACCGACAAACATGGCAACAGGCGCCGCCCAACGCCAAGCTAGCCAAAACGTACCACGCCCGTTCGCCATGGCTTCTTCCGGGGTACCGTAAGCGAGACCACTGACTATTCAACTTTAGAAACAAGAACGGACCGGAATACTACCTTGGCTCGTGGGCTTGGGGAACGCGCTATCTCGCCACGAGGTTGTTAATTCCTTCACATTGCCGCGGCGCTGCGCAAGGGCGAACACGCCGCAACCATGCTCGGCCTGAGGGCCGGTTGGCGGCGATTTGCGCCAACGGTTCGCGTCAACAGGAACGCCTTCGCCCACAGTGTGCCGAGTGGCACGACTTGCCGCCGCACATGTTCAAGGAATCGGGGACCGGCGTTAACGCGGCCTTGGTTGTAATCGAACGGAAATTTGGCAGAGGTGCTATTCGCCCTGGCAACGGACGCCAACGCCGCCCCGTTTTGTCTCCAAGGCACGCCAGCTATGACGAGGCTGGAGAACGGGCCCACTCGACGTTCATCTCAACGTCCGCGGCACGCATTAGATTCATGATTGGGCAGCGGAATTCCACGTTCTTGCGCAATTTGTCGAGGCGTTCTTGCGGTTCATCCGTTGCCACCGTGATCTTCAGATCCACCTTTTCAAAATAGGGACGGACCCCGGGCACGCCCTTTGGCCCGCGCACATCGATCTGGCCCGAACATTCGAACTCGACGCCGCTGTAGGCAAAGCCGAGTGCCTTGGCGCAACCGTTGAGTATCACGCCCTCGCACCCGACCAGTGACACGAGCGCCATCTCAAGTGGGCTCGGCGCTGTGTTTGTGCCGCCTAACGAGTCGGGTTCGTCCGTGGCGACCGGCTCGAAATGGCGAACCTGAACAACGGTGCGCGTGCCGCCGTCGTTCGTTCCCGACACCGTCCGAATCCCTAATTTGCGGGTCTTCGGGTCGACGCTGGGCGCCAGTAGATCAGTCGTATCCACAGGTGGACTCCCTTCGCGGTTAGTTGTTCTGGAGATCGCTTTCCTTCGGACGCCAGCGCAGGATCCTGTCCTCGCACTTGTCGAGCACCGAATTCAGAATCAGAACGACCATCATCAGGACGAAGATGCCGCCCATCGTGCCCGGCGTGTGCAGAATGCTCGTCGTCTCCATGATGCGGTAGCCGAGACCCCCGGTGGAAGCAATGAACTCCGCCACCACCGCCGCGACCAGAGCCTGGGGAATAGCGATCCGGAGACCGGCAAGGATCCAGGGGCTGGCGTTGGGGATCGTGACAAACCAAAAAAGCTGCCCTCGCGAGGCTCCGAGGATGCGCGCCGAGTTGCGCAGCTCCAGGTCGGCGGCGCGCACGCCTTCGAAGGTGTTAAAGAATACCAGCATGAACGTCATCATCGCCGCCATCATTACCTTCGAGGTCAGCGCGATGCCAAACCACAGGATAAAGATGGGCGCTAACGCGATGCGCGGAATACCGTACACCGCGAGGATAAACGGCTTGAGGACCAGCGCCGCGGTCTCGCTCTGCGCGAGAAGGAAGCCTAACGCAAGGCCGGCGATGGCGCCGATGACATATCCGATCGCCGTGGCCTGAAAGGTGATAAACAGATCGCTCAGCAGTTGGCCACTTAGTAAGGACTTCCAGAGGTCGACGCCGATTTCCGAAGGCCGAGACAGCCAGAAGGGATCGACAAGGGGACCCGAGACAGCCTCCCAACCTCCAAGGATCGCAAGTAAGAGGACCAGCCGCATCGCGTTGATTTTCATCGCAATTACTCCGTCGTTTGCCTCATCTCCTCGGCAAGATGCTCCCACACCCGGTCGTAAATGGCGCGGAAGTTGGGATCGGTGTTGATCGTGTAAATGTCGCGAGGTCGAGGCAGGTCGACCGGAACAACCTCGCGAACGCGCCCCGGCCGCGCGCTCATCACCACGACACGGTCGCCAAGTGCGATCGCCTCGTTGAGTTCATGGGTAATGAAGATCAGTGTCGTACCGGCCCGCTGCCGCCAAAGGTCGAGAAGCTGAGCCTGCAATTGCAGACGCGTTTGCGCGTCGAGCGGGCCGAAGGGTTCGTCGAGCAGGATGACCTTTGGGTCGTAAGCAAGCGTGCGAATGATGTTGACCCGCTGGCGCATACCGCCCGACAGTTCGTGCCTGTAGTGATTCTCGAATCCGTCGAGCCCCACCTGAGTGATCAGTTTGCGGGCCTTCTCCTCTCGCTCGGATTTGCTGCCCACTCCACGCATCTGAAGCCCGAACACAACGTTCTCCAAGACCGTTCGCCAGGGAAACAAGTTATCGGCCTGGGTGACGTAACCGATTTCCTTGTTGATCCCGGAGCTAACCTGGCCCCGGAACAAGATCTGGCCGCTGCTCGGCTCAAGTAAACCAACGATAATGTTCAGGACGGTCGACTTCCCGCAGCCGGACGGGCCGACAACGGTGACGAACTCACCCTCGTAAACATCCAGGTCCATCTCGGAGAGTGCCACGACATCGCCCCGGGCAGCCCGGAAGACGCGTGACACTCCCCGTAGGGAAATGATCGGGTCACCCGATCCCATTGGGCCCCATTATTGG
Organism: Alphaproteobacteria bacterium; assembly: GCA_027295145.1. Lineage (GTDB taxonomy): Bacteria > Pseudomonadota > Alphaproteobacteria > JAPULJ01 > JAPULJ01 > JAPULJ01. The sequence continues at coordinate 3,348 of JAPULJ010000180.1, forward strand.
AATTCGGCGGTGAAGGTACCGAACAACTGCTCGGGCGAAACCTCCGCGCGGCCATCCAGCAGCATGGTGTTCACCGCCATCTGCAAGCTGACTCCGCCCTGACGATTCAACGCGTTCCTGGCGGCATCGATCCCGATAAGCATAGTGGCGGGATCGACTCTACCGAAAGCCTTCTGCACGACCTCGCTGACCTCCTCTGAAGACTTGGTCGCGATGTCGTCCACGGCGCGCTTAAGGGCGCGCACCATGGCCCGCACAACGTCGGGGTTCTGCTCCGCGAACTTCTTGGTGGTCAAGACGCTCTCCATCATGAACGGATCAATTGACGGGTCATCGCCCTTTGAGTTGTCCACCCAAACCACCCCCTTGCCGCGTTGGGCGGCGATCAGGTAGTGCGGCACTGAAATCGCGTAGCCGTCGATCTGCCCGCGCTCGAAAGCACTCAGTAAACTCGGCGGCCCGCCGATCGCAACGATCTCCGTATCATCCGGCGTCAGACCGCCGACGCGAAGCAGATGGCGTACCTGCTTGTCCGTCAGGGAGCCAGGCCGTGTCATGCCGATCTTGAGCCCCTTGAGAACCTGGAGCCGGTCCTTCAGCGGCGCGTCCGCGGCAATTCCAGACTTTGCGGCCACATCTTTGCTTATTACTAGGCCGATCAGGTTCCGGTTATAAAAATTGTACACATTTACCAATTGGCGGCCGCGAATGATGGCGCTGATCTGGTAGGTGCCGGCCGCGGCATTGAACTCGACATCGCCCGAGATAAGCGCCGTCAAGTCCGGTCCGCCGCCGCGCGTGGCGATTTGTTGGACGTCCAGGCCCTCGTCTTCGAAGTAGCCCGCCGCCTTGGCATAATCGATCGGTAGAAAGGCGAAGCTCGCCACCGCCTGCGTCACCTTAATTTTCTTCAAGTCCTGCGCGTGGGCGCCAACTGAGACGACGGCCATGACAAGCGCTGCAATAACTGTGCGTAACATGAGGTCCTCCCCTAAAGTTCTGTGAGTTATTGGACCGGGTTCGTTAGCCGATCCCGTCGATAGTAATCGAAAACAACACCCCCCCCCCCCCGTTCGATGCTTTTCCCCGAATTAGAGAGTCATTGTCGCAGAAAGAGCTTCGATGAGTCTCTGGTGGATCACCCTTTCGTGAAGAATTGGCCGACCTCGTCAAGATGGACGCCATCGTGCCGATGACTACCCAGGAATGCGCATACACCTCACTCATCTGGTACACGCCCTAAGACCGGGCAGCTTCAACAATATGTTTGGGAGGCGGTCGTCTATCGGCCCGAGAGGTCCGCTGTGGGTCCAGGCTGTGTGAAAACTCTTCAAGTTAGTGAGTCAGGGCAACAATCG
>JAPULJ010000181.1 GCA_027295145.1 Alphaproteobacteria bacterium
GGTCGCCAGCACCCAGCGCGCGGCGAAAGTCAGCCAGCAATGGTTCGAAGAGGCCGAGCGCTACTACGAGGATCTTGAACCGGTCCAATTCGGCTTCTCGCTGCTCACCCGATCCTTGCGCATCAGCCACAGGAACATGAAGCTGCGCGACGAAGCTTACGTGAACGCGGTCGACGAATGGTTCGCCGTCCAGGCCGCCAACCAGTCTGGCGTCAATGTTCCGACATCACCGCCGCCGCCGCCGATGTTCACCCCCTTCAAGCTGCGCGATATGGTGCTGGCGAACCGGATCGTGGTGTCGCCGATGTGCCAGTATTCGGCCGAGGACGGCACTGTCAACGACTGGCACCTCGTCCACATCGGCAGCCGCGCGATCGGCGGCGCCGGGCTGGTCTTCACCGAAATGACCGATGTCAGCCGCGAGGCCCGTATCTCGCCGGCCTGCGCGGGCATGTACAAGGATGAGCACGTCGCCGCCTGGCGGCGTATCGTCGACTTCGTCCACGCCAACAGCCGGTCCAAGATCGGCATGCAGCTCGGCCACGCCGGCCGCAAAGGCTCGACCAAGGCGCCCTGGGACGGGCTCGATCTGCCGCTCGACGAGGGCAATTGGGAAATCCTGGCGCCTTCGCCCATCGCCTATGTCGAGGGCGTCAACCAGGTGCCGCGCGAGATGACCCGCGCGGACATGGAAAAAGTGCGCGACGATCATGTTCGCGCCGCGCAGATGGCGAACGAAGCCGGTTTTGACATACTCGAGCTTCACGGCGCGCACGGCTATCTGCTCGCTTCGTTCATCTCGCCGCTCACCAACGTGCGGACGGACGAATATGGCGGCAGCCACGAGAATCGCATGCGCTTTCCACTGGAAGTGTTCGATGCGGTTCGCGAGGTCTGGCCCGCGGAAAAGCCGATCTCGGTGCGGATCTCGGCGACTGACTGGGCCAAGGGCGGCATCGAGGCGGAAAACGCGGTCGAGATCGTGCTCATGCTGAAGGCGCACGGATGCGACATCGTCGACGTTTCGACCGGGCAGACAGTGTCTTACGAGGACCCGGTGTTCGGCCGCCTTTTCCAGACGCCCTTCGCCGACCGCGTGCGCCTTGAGGCCGATATTCCAACCATGACGGTCGGCGCAGTCTCCTCATGGGAGGACGTGAACTCGATCCTTGCTGCCGGGCGGGCCGACCTCTGTGTGATGGCGCGCTCGCACCTCTACGATCCCTACTTTACCCGCCACGCCGCCTACGATCAGGAGCACACGCTTCCCTGGCCGGACCAGTACGGCTCGCTCGAACGCTTCACCCCGCGCATGCGCTACGTCGAGCCCGAGGGCGTGCAGAAGTCGTAATCGGCCAGGATAAATCGAATGTCTGAAGGTTTCTCTTACCGCTTCACCCACGCAATCGTCCGTACACCGGGGGCGAGCGCGGTCGACGGCTTGCGCGCGACTGACCGTGGCGCCATCGATGTGCCAGCGTTCCGGCGCGAGCATGCAGGCTATGTCGCTTCGTTGGAGCGCGCCGGGCTGGCGGTCACGTTTTTGCCGCCCCTGGAGGCCTATCCGGATTCGGTTTTTGTCGAGGACGTCGCACTCTGCCTGCCCGAAGGGGCGATCCTGCTCAGGCCAGGCACGGCTACGCGGGCCGGTGAAGTGGGCGAGATCCGCTCTGCCCTCGCCGAGCGCTTTTCGCGGCTCGCCGCCGTCGATGAAGGCTCGGTCGATGGCGGCGATATCCTGCTCACCGATGCCGGGGCGCTGGTCGGCCTGTCCGGGCGGACCAACCGAACCGGCTTCGATGCCCTGGAAAAATTGTTGAGAGATTTCGGCTGCCAGGCCAAGGCCGTCGAAACGCCCGATGACGTACTGCACTTCAAGACCGATTGCGCCTTGCTCGACGCCGAGACCATTCTTGCAACGCACCGGCTGTGCGACGCCAAGTGCTTTCGCGATTTTCGCGTGCTTGAAGTCCCCCAGGGCGAAGACGCCGCCGCCAACGCCATCCGGGTCAACGATTGGGTTTTGATCGCCGATGGGTTCCCGCGCACCGCCGAATTGCTCGACCGGTCCGGGTACACGGTGCAACAGGTCCCGGTCAGCCAGGCGTCCCTGCTTGATGGCGGGCTCTCATGCATGTCGTTGAGGTATCAAGCGATCCGATGAGAAATTGGGTCAAGCACACAAAAGTGGTAATATTAACCTGTTCCGCGATTCGGATTGCGCGTCTTAAACCGTTGGAATTTTTGGTAAATAAATAGTTTTTATCTCAATCGAACGTTAACTCGCGCCGCCATAAACTGCGTCGATATCTGATCTGACTTTCGGGCTCGTAGGGGCTTCGAAGAAGGGCGCGCGTGGCCGACGAGCAAAAAAAGATCGTTCTCTCGATCGTTGTTCCGATGTTCAACGAGGAGGAGGGGATCGAGGTCTTCCTCGAACGGGTCGAGCCGGTCGCCGAGGCGGCAGTGGCACCCCTGCGCCAGGATTACGAGATCATCTGCGTCGATGACGGCTCGAGCGACGGGACGCTGGAAAAGTTACGCGCACACGCCGAGCGCAACCCGGCGATCCGCATCCTCAGCCTGTCGCGCAATTTCGGCAAGGACTTGGCGCTGACCGCCGGGCTCGACCATGCGCGCGGGGCGGCGATCGTGCCCATCGACGCAGACCTGCAGGACCCCCCCGAACTCATCCCCGAGCTGTTCTCGCGCTGGCTCGAAGGCAACGAAGTGGTCTACGCGGCCCGCGCCTCGCGCAAGTCCGACAGCATCGGCAAGCGGCTCTCGGCCGGCTGGTACTACCGTGTCCACAACCTCATCGCCGACGTCAAGATTCCGGAGAATGCCGGCGACTTCCGCCTGATGGACCGCCGGGTCGTCGAGGCGCTGAAAAACCTGCCCGAGCGCAACCGCTTCATGAAGGGGCTGTTTGCCTGGGTCGGCTTCAAGCATACGAGCGTCGATTATGTTCGGGCCCCGCGCGCGCGCGGCGCCACCAAGTGGAAGCGGTGGCGGCTGTGGAACTTCGGCCTCGACGGCATCACCTCGTCGAGCACGGTGCCGTTGCGCATCTGGAGCTATATCGGTGCCTTGGTGTTTGCCGTTGCTACACTCTATGCCGGGTTTCTTGTCGTGCGCACGCTGGTCTACGGCACCGACGTGCCGGGTTACGCCTCGTTGATGGTGGTGGTTCTGTTCATGGGCGGCATCAATTTGCTGACCCTGGGGATCATCGGTGAATACCTGGGCCGCATCTATACCGAAGTAAAAGGCCGGCCACTGTATCTGGTGCGCGAGCGCATCGGCTTCAGCGAATTGGAAACGGAGGACAGCGCATGGAGCGCCGGGTCTACGCCCGAATGGGCGAGGTTGAAGACCGGCACTGGTGGTTCGTAGCCAGACGCCGCATCCTGGCGACCGTCCTCGAACGCAGTGCGCTCCTGCCGAAATCGGCGCGCGTACTTGAGGCCGGTTGTGGGACCGGGGGCAACCTCGGCATGTTGAGCCGATTCGGGCCGGTGTCGGCGTTCGAGCCGGACGAGGCTGCGCGCGGCAACGCATCACGCGACATCCGTTTCGATATCCGCGCTGGCGCTCTGCCCGACAAGGTTCCGTTCGCTGGCGAGCGGTTCGATCTGATCGCCGTGCTCGACGTGTTGGAGCATCTGGGCGACGATGAAGGCGCATTGCGGGCGTTGGTCGAGCGGCTTGAGCCAGGCGGAGTGATTCTCGTCAGCGTGCCCGCCTTCGCCTTTCTGTGGAGCCGGCACGACGTCCGGCACCACCATATACGCCGCTACACGCGGGCTTCGCTTCTGGCTGTGACCCGGGCGGCCGGGCTGGAGCCGGTCAACGCCGGCTACTTCAACACATTGCTTTTCCCGCTGATCGTGGTGCGGCGGATGCTCGACAGGCTCTTCGGACTTGCCGGCGATGATGACGAAATGCCAACGCCCTGGCTCAACCGCCTGCTCGGCGCGGTCTTCGCCTTCGAGCGGCGCCTGGTCGGGCGGGTGCGCCTGCCGTTCGGGGTTTCGCTCCTGATGCTGGCGCGAAAGCCGCGCTGATGACCGCGATGATCGCGCGCACCGCCGCCACCAACCCGGTTTTTGTATTGAAGGGTGTGAGCCTGCGCGGCTGGCATATCGCGGCGATCCACATTGTCCTCATCGCCGTGGTGCTGGCGCCGATGGTTATCGCCGAATACCCGCCGCTGGTCGACTACCCCAACCATCTGGCGCGTATCCACATCCTGTCTGTGCTCGGCGATGATCCGATCTTGCGCGGTATCTATGCCGCCAACTGGTCGCTAGTTCCCAATCTCGCGATGGACGGTATGCTGGTGCCGCTGGCCAAGCTGGTGCCGATCCACTTGCTGGGCCGGGCCTTCGTCATCCTCACGATGGCGATGTTCATCGGTGGCACCTACACTCTACATCGGGTGATCCAGGGGCGCACCGGGCTGTGGCCGGCGGTGATGCTGCTGTTCGTCTACAACAAGGTCCTTGCTTGGGGGTTCTTGAACTTCCTGTTCGGTGCCGGACTTTATCTTTTTGCCTTCGCCGGTTGGATCTGGGTTCGCGAGCGCTGGCGCTGGGGACCGCGCATCGCGGTATTTTCAGGCGTCGCGGTGGCGCTCTTTTTCACCCATATGTTCGCGCTCGGGATCTACGCGCTGTCGATCGGCGGCTATGAGTTGGGTCGCAGTCTGGCCCGCCGCGAGCGGCCATGGCGCGATCATCTCGCCGACTGGAGCCAGTCTGGTGCCCAGTTCGTGTTGCCGACGGCCCTTTGGGTGTTCTCGGCAACAGGGTCAGACGGATCTCTGGCCATCTTCGGCGGTGTCTGGTCCAAAGTCATTGCCGTCGCCTCGATGAGCATATTCCACGATATCGGTGTCGGCGTGATGAGCTTCTTCTTCGTATTGGTCCTGGTGATCGGCGGGGTGCTCACCAGGTCCTTCCGGCTCCAGCCGACGATGACCATGCCATTGATTGTGCTGGGCATTGCTACTTTGGCCATGCCGGTCTGGCTGTTCGGTTCCTGGGCAGTGGATATAAGGCTGCCGCCGGTGCTGGCCGCCGTCGCCGTCGCTTCGGTGCGCTTCGAGCGCCGCCGCAGGCTGTTTGCCGACGTTATGCTAATGCTCGGCTCGACGTTGTTGGTCATGAAACTCTATTCCATTGCTGGCATGGTGCAACGTCACGACCGGCAGATCGACGAGCTGCGGGCGGCAGTTGCGGCAACGATTCCCAAGGGCGCGGCGTTGCTTAACGCCGCCGACTTTCCAATCAAAGATCCGGATTTCAGGCTCGAATTTTCACAGATCTACTATCACCCGGCGGCCTATACGGTGATCGACCGTTCTCTATTCCTGTCATTCCTGTTCACCGACCGCGAAAAGCAGCCGCTCACAGTGACCCCGCGTTACCGCTTTATGGATACGCCTTTCGCTCATCCAATGCCGCTGCTCCATCTAAGGCGGGGCGCCGATCCGGCCTGGTCCGATCGGATGTTCGCGCGCCGCGACGAGCGGGGCAGAGTATATTATTGGGCGCACTGGCCGAAATTGTTCGACTACTTACTGGTGTTCGACCGGGGCAAACATGTAAATCCGATGCCCCGCCATCTGACGGCGGTCCGAAAAGGGTCGTATTTCGCTATTTATAAGATCACGCGAGGCAAGTGATTGCGGTGCAAGGAATGGATAACTCGGCCAGGTATGAAGATTCGCCAGGCTTGGATCGGCCGGACGCTTTGCCGGTCGTACTTCGTGTGCGCGTGGGGTTTGTAACTTTCGGATTTGGTCTGGCGCTCTATCTTTTTGTCCAGATCGGCCTCGTCGCCGGGCCAATCCTGACCCGGCCGCTGCCGCCCGGCACCACCGACGCTTACGTCTATATCGTCAAGGCGCAGCAGATCCTCGGGTGCTTTCGCCAGCGCTGCCCGGCGCTGACAGACCTGCGCAATCAGGTCGCGATCCCCAAGGGTGCGACGGCCAAGATCGCCAAGCGGCGTTCGCTCGCCTACCAGCGCGAACTCTATCAGTATCACCTGGCCCATTCGGCACTGGTTGCCGGTCTCAAAACCATCGGATTGAGCTGGGAAGCGGCGCTGAACGCAGTGTCGATCGCCGGCGCCCTCATCATCGCCGGCGGGCTCGCTTGGCTGCTCTACGCGGTCTTCGGGGCGGGGCCGGCGGGGCTAGCCTTGGCGATCCTCGCATTTGCCGTCTATCCCGGCTATCACGGCCTACACTGGGTGGTTCCGAGCAACATTGCTTTCGGCATCGGCCTGTTGGCATTGGCGGGGGTGATCTCGCGGCCGCGCTGGCTCGATTGGGCGCTCCCCTTCGCTGTGCTGGCGATGGTGTGGATGCACCCGGCGGGGCGCATCTACGCCCTCGCCGCGCTGGCGCTCTTCGGCGCGCTGATCGTGCGTGTTGAGCGCAAGCGCTGGATCACCGTGGCCTGGGGCCTGGCAGCGCTGGCCAGCCCGCTCCTCGTTGGCGCGCTCGTTGACCGGCCCTCGATGAGTTTCACGGGGCTCGAAGGGGTCGCCGGCTGGGGATTTCTCGAAGGAGTTGCCAAGAACGCACGCGCCGCCCTGTGGGCGATCTATCCTTGGCTCTACGAGCGCGGTGGTTTTGCTATTCTGGGTCTTGCGGCAGTGGGGTTGTGGATGGCCGAGCCGGCGCGCGCAGCCAGCCTGCGGCTACTCTTCGCGCTCACAGCTTGTCTGTCCGCCGCAAGTCTCGTCTACATCCTGCCCAACTACCCGGCGGAGCTTTTTCATCGATTGTGGGTTCTCTTCGCGGTTATAGCGACGGGCACCGCGAGCTACGCCCTGTGGTCGGGGTCCGGGCGCCTTTTCGCCAGTTTCTCCGGGGAAGGTCCGCTAGGGCATGGCGCAGCGCGGCGGTACGCATTCCTCGGCCGGCTTGGCGTGGCCGGTGCGATCGCCCTGGTCTCGCTCTATATCGGCATCGGCACTATCGTCAACGGCAGCCGGGCGGCCTTGGCCAAGGCGCAATACATGGTCGTCTGGGGCTCGATGCCGCTGGATCGCGGCCAGCCCGGGCGGGTTCTTGCCAAGCTCGGGGCGGGCGAGCGGGTCGCCTACCTCGACGAGCTGTCCTTCGTCTTTTACGCCAGCCGCGGCGGCCTCGGCCACGGCGCCGTCTTCGGCCCGGCGGTCAAAGGGACGGCGCTCGCCGGCACTTATTA
>JAPULJ010000182.1 GCA_027295145.1 Alphaproteobacteria bacterium
CGAAAAATCTTTTGCCGCCGAGGTACTGGACAAACCGCTCGCCGAGGCGCTGAGCGAGCGCTACCTCGCCTACGCATTGTCGACGATTATGGCGCGCTCGCTGCCCGATGTGCGCGACGGGCTGAAGCCGGTCCACCGGCGCCTTCTCTTCGCCATGCGCGCGCTGCGCCTCGACCCCAATTCGGGATTCAAGAAATCGGCCCGCGTCGTCGGCGATGTGATCGGCAAATTCCACCCCCACGGCGACACCGCTGTCTACGACGCGCTGGTCCGCCTCGCCCAGGATTTTGCCGTACGCTACCCGTTGATCGACGGCCAGGGGAACTTCGGCAATATCGACGGCGACCGCGCCGCCGCCATGCGTTACACCGAGGCGCGACTGACCCAAGTCGCCGAAGCGTTGCTCGAGGGGATCGACGAGGACGCGGTCGATTTCCGCTCGACCTATGACGACGAGGGCGAGGAGCCGGTGGTCCTGCCGGCCAACTTCCCGAACCTGCTGGCCAACGGCGCCAGCGGCATCGCCGTCGGCATGGCGACCAGTATTCCGCCTCACAACGTCGGCGAGCTGTGCAAGGCTTTGGTCCATCTGATCAAGCATCCGAATGCGAGCTTCGCAACCCTCACCGGCACCATCCCCGGCCCCGATTTCCCCACCGGCGGTATCCTCGTCGAACCGGCGGCCGCGATACTCGAAGCCTACAGTACGGGGCGGGGCGGCTTTCGGTTGCGCGCGCGCTACAACGAGGAGAAGGTAAAGGGCGGGGGCTATCTGATCGTCGTCACCGAGTTGCCGTACCAAGTGCCCAAGGCGCGGCTGATCGAGAAGATGGCCGATCTGATGCACGAGCGCAAACTGACCCAGATCGCCGACATCCGCGACGAGTCGGCCGAGGACGTGCGCCTGGTTCTGGTGCCCAAGAGTCGCAATATCGATCCCGCGGCACTGATGGAAAGCCTCTTCCGGGCGACCGATCTCGAGGTCCGGATCAGCCTCAACATGAACGTGCTCGACGGCGGGCGAACCCCGCGCGTGATGAATTTACGCGAAGTGCTACAGGCCTTCCTCGACCACCGCCTTGAGGTGCTGGTCCGCCGCACGCGCTTCCGGTTAAACAAGATCGCTGAGCGGATCGAAATCCTCGGCGGCTATATCATTGCCTACCTAAATCTCGACGAGGTGATCGCGATCATCCGCGAGGAGGATGCGCCCAAACCGATGATGATCGCGCGTTGGGAGATCACCGATGTCCAGGCCGAGGCCATCCTCAACATGCGCCTGCGCGCCTTGCGCAAGCTCCAGGAAATCGAGATCCGCAAGGAATTGGTCGAACTCCAAGGCGAGCAGGGGACGCTTGCCCGTCTTCTGAACGACGAAACCCTGCAGAAAAAGTTGATCGCCAAGGATCTGGCGAGCATCGGCAAACGCTTTGGCAGCGACGCACTGGGCCGCCGGCGCACCAAGATCGGCAAGGCACCGTCTGCCGAGATCGTGCCTCTGGCGGATTCCATCGAAGCCGAACCGGTTACCGTTCTGTGTTCGAAGATGGGCTGGATCCGCGCCATGCGCGGACATCTCGAAGAGAATGCCGAGGTCCGCTACAAGGAGGGTGACGCAGAGCGGTTCCGCCTGCGCGCCAAGAGCACGGACCGGCTGATCGCTTTCGCCAGCGATGGCCGCTTCTACACCATTCCGGTCGATAATCTACCGCGCGGCCGTGGCCACGGAGAGCCGCTGCGCTTGATGGTCGCCCTCGGCAACGAGGACGAAGCAATCGCGCTGTTCGTATTCGATGCCAACCGCAAACTGCTGATCGCCTCCTCGGACGGCCGCGGCTTCGTTGTGCCCGAGGCGGAGGTCGTGGCCCAGACGCGCAACGGCCGCCAGGTTCTCAATCTCGCTGGCGGGGCAAAGGCGCGGGTTTGCGTGCCGGCGCACGGGACCCACATCGCCGCTCTCGGCGAGAACCGCAAGCTGCTGGTCTTCGCGCTCAACCAGCTCCCTGAAATGACGCGGGGGCGCGGCGTGGTGATCCAGCGATATAGAAAGGGCGGGCTGGCCGACGTGAAGGTCTATACGCCCGCGCAGGGCCTGGTCTGGCGAAGCGGCGCCCGTTCGCGCACCTTCACCAAAGACGAACTCAAGGACTGGATGGGCAAACGCGCCCAGGCCGGCCGCCTGCCGCCCACCGGATCGCCGCGCACTAGTCGGTTCGGATAGCGCCTAATACCAACGGCCATTTAGAATGAGCGTTGATATCTGACAGTGCTTGATTCCAACTAATAACATCATGCTCTAGTACTTCGCCAAGTCCCGCATATTGAAGTAGGCTTGATCGGAAATACGGGTCCAATCACCCAAAGTCTTCCGCGCATCGATGAAGCTCGCATAGACCTTCTTGGTCAGCGCGTCTTTGGCGCCGGCGGTGGCGACGACGTCCTTGGCGGCTTCGGCCATGCCCTTGAACACGGCTTCCGGAAACGGCCGGTAGGTGACGCCGTGCTTGGTGACCAGGGTCTCCAGTGCCTGGGCGTTGTTGGCGTTGAACTCGGCCTGATTGTAGTTGTTCTCGGCCAGCGCGCAGGCCGTGAACAGGGCTTGGTCGGCGGCCGAGAAGCCGTCCCACATCTGCTTGCGAAACCCCAGGCTCAGCATCGCGCCCGGCTCGTGGAAACCTGGATAGTAGGCGTTCTTGACGACCTTGTAGAAGCCGAAGGCGAGATCGTTCCAGGGGCCGATATACTCGGTGGCATCGATCGTTCCGGCCTGAAGGGCGGGAAGGATTTCGGAACCCGTGAGCGTCACCAAGATGGCGCCGAGTTCCTTGATCACCGCGCCACCGAGGCCCGGGATACGCATCTTGAGGCCTTTGAAGTCCTCCAATGAGGTGATCGGTTTCCTGAACCAGCCGCCCATTTGATGGCCGGTGTTTCCGGCGGGAAGGTGCTTGATGCCGAACTGGGCGCCGACCTCGTCCCACAATTTCTGGCCGCCTAGATGATGGATCCAGGCATCGATCTCGGCCGGCGATAAGCCGCCCGGAACCGCCGTGAACCAGGCATATGCCTGGGACTTTTCCTGGTAGTAGTAATCGGCTGAATGGTAGAGGTCGGCCGTACCCTGCTGAACCGCGTCGTTACAACGCAGCAGTTTGACCAACTCCCCGCCGGCGAAAACCTTGATTTCGTACCGGCCTTCGGAAGCATGGTTGACGCGCGCCGCGAAACGGTTCGCGGCAGTGCCCAGGCCGGGGAAGTTTTTCGGCCAAGGCGTCACCATGCGCAATCGTTTGATTCCCTTGGTGACGGCGGGGGCCTTGGGCTTGTCGCCGGCGGACTTCTTTGGCGCCATCTTCTTGCCACCGGTCCCGCGTCCAAACCAACCGGCGACGACGCCTACGGAAAGACCGACGGCACTTCCCGATAGGAAATCGCGGCGGTTCATATTGCTCTCCTCATCTTGATCTAGTCTGGAGAATACCCCTCACCACAAAGCCCTGCATCCGATCCCTCGACGTCGGTTCGTACACAGGGCCTCAAGGCATTCCTAGGGGCCGATACTTACAGAACGTCTCGCCAAAAGTCACCGTTTCAGGGTGCCAATGCAAAATTGGCAACGATTCTCAACCATCGTTAGCCAAAACGATGACGATCTCTAAATACCCTCGGTTTCGATGTTCACCACTTCTCCGCAATGTTTGCAGTGCACGGCATCGGGCTCGTGGCGTTTGAGGCCGCAACTGGGGCATGTGAACGCCACCTTCTGGGGTCGGAAGATGGTCTGGATCAAGCGCAGGAACAAAGCCACGCCGACGACCATGATGATAATCGACAGCAACCGGCCGCTGGCCCCTTTGAGCACAATATCGCCGAATCCGGTCGTCGTCAGCGTGGTCACGGTGAAATAAAGAGCGTCGATGTAATTACCGATGGAGGGGTTGATACGCGCTTGGAATACGTAGACCAGGGCGGTCACAAGAAAAACGAACACGCCCAGCGTACCGACACTGTGCACGATCTCCTCGTTGCGGGCAAAAAATCGCGAGCGTTTTCGCAAGTCCGAAAGTACGTGGTAGGAGCGCAACAGCCGCAGCGCCCGGATCACGCGCAGGAAGGCGAAGTTCTCGACAAACGCCGGCAACAGCAGCGTGACGATGACGATCAGATCGGCCAGCGCCATCATTTGGAATAGATAGCGGCGCTTGCTGTTGGCGACCCACAGGCGCACCAGGAAATCGATCAAAAGGACGATGGCGATGGCGTACTCGGCGGCCAGCAGCCAGGGAGAGGAAGACAGTGCCGAGGAGACGATAAAGAAGCTGATCGTCAGCAGATCGAAACCGAGCAGCAGGTACTGGAAACGAATCGCACGCTTGGACTTGCCGTGATAGAGGCCTTTCAGACGGTCGTGGGTGTCGGCCGCCCAATTCATTGTCGGTTCGTCCGCTGGTTCAGGCGGCGCTGCGGTTGGCCGATGGCGAGATCGGCGCCCAGCCGTCGGGCCCCAACGCTTCGAGGGGCTGGAAACGGGTTTTGTAAGCCATCTTGCGGCCACCGGCGATCCAGTATCCGAGATAGAGATAAGGCAGCCCCTGCTTGTTGCAGCGGCGGATCAGGTCGAGCACCAGGAATGTACCCAGGCTGCGCCGGGCCTGCTCGGTATCGAAATAGCTATAGACGGCGGAGGCCCCGTCGCTTAGCCGGTCGACGATGCAGGCGGCGTGCAGCCGCCCCTCGGGATCGCGGTGCTCGACGATGGTGGTCGAGAGCGGGCTCTCCTCGACCATGGCGGTGAAGTCCGCCGGCCCCATCGCCGCCATCTCGCCGTCATTGTGCCGGCTGGCGACGTAAGCAGCGAAGAGATCGTAGTGCTCCGCACTCGCGCATGCCGGCTGCTCGGCGCCGATCAGGTCGGCGTTGGCCGCCATCACCCGGCGCTGGGAGCGGCTGGCTTGGAATTGGGCAACAGCGACGCGCACCGAAACGCAGGCATTACAGCCCGGGCAGGTCGGCCGGTAAGCGATGTTGTGGCTGCGCCGGAAACCGGCGTGGGTGAGAATATCGTAAAGCGCGTTGCCGTCGGTCCCGGTGAGTTCGGTGAACACGTTCTGCTCGGTTCGGCCCGGCAAGTAAGGGCATGGCCGCGGCGGCATCCGGTAGAAGTGCCGCGGAAGCTTCATTGACCGAGTGTTTATGCGGGCGCTGGTAATCTTGCTCTCCGGCTCCAGTTCCCGGCTCGACCGGCCGGTTAGCCAAAATCATAGAACGAGCTATTCAGGGGCGCAAGCAAACCTCGATTTATAGTTAATCCCGCGAGGGCGGTTCCAATCGAAGCGGGCAAGGCGCGAGGTCTCCCAGGGGCCGTAATCGTGCGGCCCGGCAGGTCCCATCAGAGCTTTCGCGTTGGCCGTCTATCCAATCAGCGTTTTTTGATCTCGGCGTTCGGATTGCTCGCACGCTTCTGGGGCGCTGGTTTGAACTTGCGCAGGAGGGTGATGCTGATCCGGCGGTTGCGCGGGTCTTCTGGCTTTTCCTTAATCAGCGGGTCACGGTCGGCGCGGCCGACGACCTCGACGATGCGATCTGCCGGCACGCCGAACCTCTTCAGAAAACGCCGGCTGGCATTTGCCCGGGAGGCTGAGAGCTCCCAGTTCGTGTAGCCACCGCCGCCGATGTATTTGATAGAATCGGTGTGGCCGGCGATCGCGATCTTGTTGTCGAACTTCCTGATCACTGCGGCGATCCGGGCGAGCAAATGTTTGGTATATTTGTGCATTCGCGTGGAGCCACGCGGAAACATCGCGGCGTTGGTGCGGTCGACGAGCTGAACCCGCAAGCCCAGCGGAGTGCGATCGATTACCAGGTTCTTGGCGAACTCCTTGAGGTCGGGAGATTGGGCGATCGCCTTGCGTATTTCAGCTGCCGCCTTTTTGAAGGCTTTCTCCTCCGCATTTGCCGCTTTTCGTATCTCGGCTGGGGTCTTCGGCACAAATAGCTTTTTACCTTCAGGCGTGCTCTTGCCTGGCTTTCCTTCGGTCTTGCGGGCGGCCATCATCTTGCGGTCCGCCTCGCGGCGTCGTTCGGCCTCGGTGCGCGGGCCGTTTTTCACCTTGCCGCCTGGCTGCCCCACGCTGCTCTCGCCGCCGGGCAGGCCGGACTTCTCTTTGCCTCCCGGGCTGGTGGCGCTGCGTCCGCCGCCAGGCATGCCGTCGTTATTTTTGCCACCCGGCTCGCCTTCCTTTGAGCCGGCGGTGCGCTTGGGGATCGAGACGACTAAGCCTCGCGGGCTTGAATTGCTCTTACCCGCCCCCTTCTTGGTTATCTTCTTGCCGCCCATCATGCCG